>CAZOYZ010000110.1:0-12669 GCA_964584045.1 uncultured Prolixibacteraceae bacterium
AAACGCTTAAATTGATAAACGGACCGCCCATGAAATCCTTTTCCATCTTCCACAGGCCTCTCATTTCGGCCGAATAATTGTTTTTCAGCCTGAAAACCTGAAAGACGGGAGGTAACTTATGTTCTGTGGTCATAAAACTTCCGGGCACTGACCCCTCAATATTTTCCTTCAGCACGGAATCCCGTTTGGTCAAAAGGAAGCTCGCTGTAAATGTACTGTCCGACTGATACGGAAAGGTGTAAACGGCAATACCCTGGGTAATCTCGGGGGTATCGTAACGAAGCCACATAAAGTTCTCCTTATTCACGGCAATACTGAATCCAACCGGTATATTCAGGTCAATGTCAAATTTCTTACGGAGGGTATTTTTGATGGCCTTATCTGTACTTTTTGCATAGTTCATTTGTAAACGGTCCCGTTCAGCCTTGAGCATAAACAGGAGGATCTTATCTGCGTTCCGGTTAAAAAGTTCAATAAAACCGTCAGCCGATTCAGCCTGGATGTTCACCACCGCCTGTGGCCAGGCCCAGACATTTTCTTTAAATTCCACCTTCGCCGAATCCAGCGTAGGCGAGATACGAACATTAACGATGTTCCTGCTCGTCTTAAAAATTTCCTTAAAGGCTGCCGGCGGGATATCAATGGTGGTAAACAAAGGTTCATCCTGAGGTAAACCGGCCTGTGGTTGCATGAAAACCTTTTTCATCGCCTCCCCCACTTTCCCATCCCAGGTTTCCTTAGGAACAACAACGACCAGGTCTCCCGCCTTCCCTGAGATTTTCCTTTGCATCACCGACTGGTCCCTGCATGAAAACTGGGTAACTGAAAAGAGGATTATAACGGTAAATGAAAAGATCTTTTTCATGATGATCAATTTTGGATTTCTTTCATTACCAACAAAAACCTTACCAGAATCTACAGGTGAAGAAATTCCATGTGCATTTATTTCTTCAGTGAAGAAGCGTGGATAATCCCCTCTGAGAGCAGAAGTTTTTTTAGATGACCGAAATTCCCGCTTTCCGGGGATGAATTTCCACCCGGGTGGAACTCACCATGAAAATAAAAAATCCCATCGTGACGATGGGATATGAAGAGCGAAAGATTATTCTGTTATTCTGCCTGTATCTTTCTTCGGTTTCTCATCGTCATCCTCAGATTCCCCGGCCGAGGCCCTCTTGAATTCCTTCATCCCTTTCCCGAGTCCTTTCATCAACTCCGGTATTTTCCGGCCTCCGAATAACAACAGAACGATAACAAGTATAATGATAATCTCTTGTGGCCCTATTACTCCGGCAATAATTGCTAAATACATAGTCTCAACTTTAATGGTTTGTGCAAAATTAGAAAAAATAAATCGTTTCTTAGTTAAAAACGTGTTTAATAATATCATTGGCATTGGCATACAACACCAGAGCCAGCAGGAAGATCATTCCCGCTATCTGCGCATATTCCAGAAATTTATCTCCCGGCTTTCGTCCGGTCACCATTTCAAACAGCAGGAACATCACATGCCCGCCGTCCAGTGCAGGTATCGGCAATAAATTCATAATGGCCAGTATGATCGACAAGAAAGCCGTCATGTTCCAGAATGCATACCAGTCCCACGCGCCGGGAAAAATGTTACCAATCGATATAAAGCCTCCGAGTGACTTGTATGCCTCTGTTTCAGGTGAAAAAAGAAGCTTAAACTGTTTGAGGTAATCTTTGATGATCGAAAATCCGCGATCAATCCCTGCGGGGATCGACTCTATAAAATTATACCTCACCGTTTCATATTCCAAGAACGAAATGACGTTTTCATCAAATTCAGGAAGAAAGCCCAGTTGTCCCTCTTCACTGACTGTCACAGGAATGGTCAGGGCTTCATCATGATCTCTCAATACGTTGACATGGATCAACGTGTTTCTGTTCGATTTCAGGTACGCTGTAAACTGATCATAAAATTCGAATTGCCGGCCGTCGATATCGGTGAATACATCTCCCTTTTTTAAACCAGCTTCTTCAGCGGGAGTATCCTTCATGACCTTTCCGACTTTGAAACCAAAGGGCATACGAGGGGCAATCACATCCTTGCTTTTGATCAGCAAAGCCAGATCTTCGGTCGAAATGTCCACATCGATTTGCTGTCCGTCCCTTAATACCTGGATCGTTTTGGCATTGTCGAGCACAACAGTTGGCATGATCTTGTGAAAATCCGCGATATACTGATGATCTACCGAAAGAATTTTATCTCCGTTCTGCAGTCCGATCTTTTCGCCTGCTTCGTAGACCATGATCCCGTATTTCACGTTCTCCGTCGGCAGATAGCCTGTTCCCCATGCATAGAGTACGCCGATATAAATCACAAAGGCAAAGACGAAGTTCATCAGCACCCCCCCGGTCATGATCAGCAGGCGCTGATACGTCTTTTTCGACCGGAATTCCCAGGGTTGGGGAGGAAGCCTCAGAGCCTCCTTGTCCATCGATTCATCGATCATTCCCGAAATCTTCACGTAACCTCCTAAAGGAAGCCAGCCGATTCCGTATTCCGTCTCACCCCTCTTTGTTTTAAAAAGAGAAAACCAGGGATCGAAGAAAAGAAAAAACTTTTCCACCCGGGTCTTGAACAAACGGGCAAAGGCAAAATGTCCAAATTCGTGCAAAATCACAAGAATCGACAGGCTCACAATGAGTTGGGCGGCTTTTATCAGTACTTGTTCCATTCTTTTTAATGTGTCATTGAAAAACTCTGTTGCTTAATTAGTGAAGCTGTTAACAAACGGGTTTCCTTGTCGGTTTGAATATAATCGTCCAAAACCGGATCTTTTATGTAACTCACCTTCTGCATGCTCTCCCCAATAATGTCGGGCATGGCGATAAAACTGACTTTCCCTTTCAAAAAAGCCTGAACCACCACTTCATTGGCCGCGTTTAAAATGCAAGGCATGTTCCCTCCCCGATTCAAAGCTTCAAATGCAAGTGCAAGGTTACGAAAAATTTTTGTATCTGGCGGCTCAAATGTCAAAGCTGGGTAGTTCAGAAAGCTGAAACGCTTAAAACCGGAGGCGAGCCTCTGCGGAAAATGAAGGGCATACTGAATGGGAAGTTTCATGTCGGGAAGTCCCATCTGCGCTTTCATGGAGCCGTCCCGGAACTGAACAATGGAATGAATGATGCTTTGAGGATGAACAACCACATCGATCTGTTCCGGATTCAAATCAAACAACCATTTGGCCTCAATGACTTCAAATCCCTTATTCATCATGCTGGCCGAGTCGATTGTAATTTTGGCGCCCATGTTCCAGTTTGGATGTTTTAACGCGTCTGCAAGGGTGACCTTTGCTATCTGCTCGATGGTAAAACCCCTGAAAGGCCCTCCGGACGCCGTCAGATAGATTTTTTCAATCTCGTTCATGTGCTCCCCGGCAAGGCATTGAAAGATGGCCGAATGTTCCGAATCGACCGGATAAACAGCCACTTTATGCGCTACTGCCTCCCGGGTGATGATCTCCCCGGCTACAACCAGGGTTTCCTTATTGGCTAATGCAATTTGCTTTCCCGCCCGTATGGCATGCAGGGTCGGGATCAGCCCCGCATAACCCACCAGCGCCGACATGACCATATCAACCGTGTCGAGCTCCACAACCTGATTCATCGCTTCCCTGCCTGCAAAGACCTTCACCGGATCATCTTTCAGTGCTTCCCTGACGGCATCATAACGGCATTCATTGGTTACCACAACCATATTGGGCTTAAATTTTCTGGCCTGCTCCACCAGCAAATCAACATTGTTGTTCGCGGTCAACACCTCCACCTCAAAATGATCGGGATTTTGCTCAATCACGTCCAGCGTTTGCGTACCAATAGAACCGGTAGATCCAAGAATAGCGATTCGTTTCTTCATCAGTTTGCTTAAAAATCAATGAATTTCTCGGGATCGAGCGGAATACCTTTGTGCCACAACTCAAAGTGCAGATGCGGCCCTGTTGTCAATTCTCCCGTATTCCCCATAAATGCGATCACCTCTCCGGCCCTCACATGATCACCGATCTTCTTTAACACCTCCGAATTGTGTTTATAAACAGACACCAGGTTGTTGTCGTGCTGAAGGTAGATCACATATCCCGTCTCAACGGTCCAGCCGGCAAAAACAACTGTTCCCTCCATCACTGCCGAGATCCTTGAATTAGGCAGGCCAACCACATCGACCGCAAAATGATCAGTCGTTTTGTTAAATTTCTGCGATACCATGCCCTGGAGCGGTGCAAAAAAATGAATGCTGCCAATGTTGACCTGCCTGTTTTCCCCTTTTTGCAGTGACAAATCCAGTTGTTCTTCAAGCAGGTTCTGACGGAACAACGAATCGTGATTGTAGGTCTCGAATACGACGTCAACAGGCCTGGTCACGGTATCCGGGTTGTACTCATGATCTTCAGGAATTTCTCCCTGGATAATCGCTTTTATACTTTCAAAATAATGATCCCGCAGCCGGATCTGCTGTTCCAGCGAATCGACCAGAATGGCATTCCGGATCGTCATGTTCCTGACATTGCCCGAAGGATAACCCGGGATCAGCTGGCGCGCAGGGGTATAGGCAATGATCAACACCGTGATGAAAATCAATGCCATTCCTCCCAACGCCCCAATCACAAACAAGTTGATCTTCGTCAGTTTGGTACTCCAGACCGTCTGGAAAGTTGAGTCATTATATATAATAAGCCGGTAACGGTCCTTCAACCGCTGGATTATCTTTCCCTTTTTTTCCTTACTTCTCATTTTCCTTCTTTGGAAGCTTCAAAATTATAAAGAATTCGTATAACCGTCGCCAGAAACAGGTAAATTAAAGCTTTTTCGGGGAAATTCGGAAATGTTTCCAATATATTTCCAAAAAAGAAAGGGAATATTTGTAATCTATTGATTTACAGATACTCCCTTTTTCTTTTAGTAGCGGGGGCCAGACTCGAACTGACGACCTTTGGGTTATGAGCCCAACGAGCTACCAACTGCTCCACCCCGCAATATAGCTTATAATCTTATGATCTCTTCTTCTTCGGCACGCTTGCCTGATTTGAGGTTGCAAAGATAGTTCAATTTTTATGAAATGCAAACCTTTTTGAAAATTTTGGCTCCCCGGTCACTGAAACGAAAAACGGGGAATGCGTACACTGGCGAGCAGCCGGGTCATCAAGTCAAACTTTCTTCGGTATTCGTCCGAGAATTTTCCATCTTCCCCGTCAAATAACCATCCCCGTACCACCGGGATGCAATAGGGCAATACCCAGGCACGAAGCGCCTTCGCAACCGAATCCATGGCATTGATCCCCTGCATGGCCTGCCCGCCGTCACCCCAGCATACCAACCCAACGACCCTGTTGGTCAGGTAAGGCTCAGGCTCCCTGGAACTTACTTCAAGCCAATCGAGACAATTCTTCATCGATCCCGTCATGCTGCCATGATACAACGGCGTTAGCCAAATATGAACATCCGCCTGCCGGAATAACCTGCTCATCGACACTACCGCCGGAGGAACCTCCCGCATATCCGGATTAAAAATCGGTATGCCCGAGTCGGGCAAGTCAAAAATATCGACATTGATCCCCCTTTGTTCAAAGCCCGACCGGAAGTACCGTACGATCCGGCGCGACACCGAATCGCTCCCTCTCTCCGGGGAACCGCTAAATATCAGTACATTCATTGCTCTCATTCTTAAAATTAATCGCCATCTTCATCCGCTAACCTTTTTTTTATTCTTTCATGCGGTTCTGTTGCTGACGCATTGCAAATTTATTACATTTGCATAATAAAACAAGATAATACTTGGAAAATTATTTATATAGTGCCCCCGGGAAGAAAAACAGCACTCCCGAACGGATACTGATATTCCTTAAAATGCAGGGTCCCCAGACTGCCTCTGCTGTCGCGAGGGAATTCGGTATCACGAACGAAGGCGCTCGCCTGCATTTGATCAGGCTGGCCGACGAAGAACTTGTAAAACCGGAGCATGTTCCAAAAGGTGTTGGCCGTCCGGCTACTCTGTTCGGCCTCACGGACAAGGGTTATGCCCGTTTCCCTGACTCGCATCAGGAGCTGACCGTCCAGCTCCTCACATCAATAAAAACCATACTGGGGCAGAGCGCGCTCGACCGGTTAATTGAAGCACGGGAAAAAACGACCTTAGAGAAGTACATTGAAGCCACCAGGGGATTGGACAGTTTGGAAGAAAAGCTGAATTGCCTGGCGCGGATCCGTGCCGGAGAAGGTTATATGGCAGAATGGAAAAAAGACCGGAACAGCTATTTGCTGATCGAAAATCACTGTCCGATTTGTGCCGCAGCAACCGAATGCCCCGAATTCTGCCGGTCAGAGCTCAACAATTTCAGGCAAATCTTAGGGAATCAGGTAAGAATTGAGCGCCGCGATCATATTATTCAGGGTTCGCGGCGCTGTGCTTACAAAATTTTGCCGGAATAAAAGATCAACTCCGTGCATCAGGTGAAGTTATTCCGGAGTTGTTCATTCGTCTTCCTGTTCCGTGCCTGATATCCGCAGTTCATTCACCGGACTTAAGGTGACCGGTCCGATGAGCCCGGATTCCAGGGGTTCCCATCCCGCAGCCGTGAATAACCCGTCCGCTCCGGCATTCTCCCGTGACCGTGCTGCAAAATTGATGTTATAAAATTTTTTATAGCACTCACCCCTTTTATCCATATCAATGATCCGGTTTGCCATCAGGTTTGTTACCCGCACCTCCAGAATATTGTTTGCTTTCATCAGGCTGTCGTTGATCGTCACCCTCCAGGTCGGTCCGATCAGGGTGGCCAGCTTCCGTCCATTAAGGACCACAACCGCCGACTCGCATACCCGCCCCAGATCAAGTTCCCACGCCGCAGCTTCTCCTGCCGGTTTCTTAAAGGAAGTCCGGTAGCCGGCCGTACCTGAAAATCTTTTCAGGTCATCTGAGCGGCCGGTCCACGAACCCAGGACTGAGGTCCGGTAGGACTCAGGCAGCACAGGTCCTCCACTCAGGAACTCAACGGTCCATTCAGTATCCAGTGCTATTTTTTCGTCAGATCCTTTCCATTGGGGTTTTTCGTCAAGGTCGATCAAATACGGATAGCACTGAAGGATTAAAGTTTCCCCAGGCTGAATCTGCATGTAAACGCGGGACTGTTTTCTTCCGGTTTGTTCGATCCTGGCCCGGCTGATTTGCCTGTTCATCGGATCGAACCAGGCCGCTTGTTTTGATCCGGTCCGGATCGTCACCCATTGGTCAATCTTCCTGCCGCTCCAGTTGCTGATCAGGTAACAACTCCCCTCAACCCGTTTGACGCGGTTGAACCATAATCCAAGCTGCGCCATTTCTTCCGGAAAGATATCGAGTACCTCCAACATATCGGCTACATCACCGCCCATCAGCATTTGTCCCTCTCCTTTGCTGTAAACCGAAAAATCAACGACCTTCTTAAACAGGGAGGAGTTGATCAGCGAATGATATTGCCGGCGGCGCTTTTTCAGATCGCCCAGGCCGGGGACATCAACAGGAAGATGATCCTGAAAAATAACATTGGCTCCCGAGCCGGCCAGGTCGATCAATTTCTTCATGGTTTCGAGGGGTATATACCTGCAGGCAGGAATCAGGATCGCCCGGTAGTTTACTCCCCTGGATTTGACAAAGGGCTTATCGGACGATAGTTGCCGGATCTGCCGGTCGGAGATATAGTCGAAGGTATGCCCTTTGTTGATCAGCTCTCTGCTAAGCTCTTCCGTCAACGCTTCCCGGCCATCTCCAAAGTGCACCAACCGGCTTTCCCCTTTTTCCGACCATCTGTCATAGATCGGGAAATACAGCAGGATGTCGTTTGCCGGAATGGATTTTTGCATAAAAGACTGACAGCGGGCCACGTAGTCATTGAGCGTTTTCAGATCATTCCACCAGGGATTGGTCGGAGCAAAATGTACAGCTGCATAAAACATCCATCCGGGCCAGGTTTCGGAAGGAGGCGAATAAGGCGTGCCGTGATACACGATATGATTGACCCCGTTTGCCAGATAGCGGTCTGTGTTTTGCTTTACTTCGGCCAGTGTTGCCCGGAAATGTTCATTAAGCCAGGTGGCTGCTTCGCTGGCTACCAACGGCTTTCCTGAAACGTGCGCAGCCGACGTGGCCATTTTTATCTGCATCGTTTCGGTCCCTTCGGTCTCAGGAATATCGCTGGCTGCATACAGATCCAGAATATTGGCAGGGGAGCCATGCGCCTGATTGCGGATCATGGCCCGATGCTTTCCCGCCCAGTCGTCCCACGCTTTTGTAAAACGGTCAAGCAACAGATCGGAGATCGTCTCGCGGTAATCGCAACTCACGCGGCTGTTGTTTTCCTGCGAATCATTCCCAAACAGTGCCGGTAAATGCCGTTTCAGATCATAACCCCTTCTTTGTCTGAATTCTTCAAAAAATAATGGGGTCCAGTCCGATTCACCCCGGGCGTCGTCCACTTCATACGAATCGTTGAAGAAAGCCCTCAGACCTGACAGATCGGTCTCATTCAGATTCCGGTCGAAAAAATTTAAAAACTGTGTCAGGGCTTTCTCTGAAAAATGGTCAATCACATGACCTTCGCCACCGGGACCTGCCCGCTCAACCTGTTTCCCGTGCCATCCCTGAAACACCGCATACAATTGCCAGTTCCCCGCGGGTGCTTTCCAGTCCAGCACACCATCCGCGCTTACCTGATCTGTCAGTTCAAGCGTATCTCCTCTGCTGCCGTATGCCATCAGCGTTTGAAGCGGCAGCGGCGTTCTGAAGCGGACCTGATCGAGCGCCATTTCCTGTAAATTGGCATTCCTGCTCACCGGATATTTAACTTCTTCTATTGGAATACGATGACCAATGGCCCTGACCAGGGGTTCCTGAATAAACTCCACGTTCTCTTTCAATGATTCTCCTTCGTTCAATGTGTATTGTTTAACCCGGACATTCTTGCAGGCATCTTCGTCCTGGATCCAGGGCCCGCCGAAGGGCCACCCGGAAGCATTGGCCAGATCGATACCTAACCCCAGCCTTCTCCCTTCTCTAAGCGTATGGTCAAACATCTTCCTCCATTCTGCAGAGAGAAAACGAATAAATTGCTTTTCATACCCTTTCACCCCGTAGATCGCGGTCACCTCCACTCCACCAAAGCCCGCTTTTTTCAATTCCTCCATGTTTGCGGTCAGACCGGTGGGCGTCACTGCACTTCCATGCCACCACCATCTTGTCCAGGGTCTTGTTTCACTGCTTATTTCCGGCCAAACCGGTGTTGGGCCATCTGCCTGTTTACATGAAAAAAATAACGTGAGAACGACCGGAAATAATCTGAGCGAAGCCCGCAACGACCATATTTTATTTTTTCTCATTTATAGTTAATTTTGAACCAGTCAATCTTTTGGCATGTTAAAGGATAAAAATAAATAAAAATCATCAGGTTCTCAGCAACCCGTGTCCGGAATACTTTTCCTTTCCGCAAACAAAAAAAACAGCAGTATGGCATTGACAGATCTCATCAGGGCCCGCCTGGCCGGTCAGCAACTCACATCATCCGGTTTAACCCGTGAAGAGGAACTGATATCGTGGCTGGGAGCAATACAGGGGCAAGACTATACCAGTTCCAAATGGGCCATAGGCATCCGCCTTCCGGGAATAACCGATGAAAAGGTTGAGCAGGCTGTCAGCAGTTATAAAATAATCAGAAGCTGGATCATGCGGGGGACATTACACCTGGCCGCTGCATCCGACATCCGCTGGATGCTCAGCCTGCTGGCACCAAGACTGATCAGGTCGGGAATGCCAAGGAACAGGCAGCTTGAACTGGATGAAGACACTTTCAGAAAAAGCAACAATATGCTGTTTCGCGTTCTGGAAGGGCGAAAACATCTGACACGCGAGGAACTTAAAGAAATGTATGAAAGGGAAGGAATTTCGACAACCGGACAACGTTTTATCCATTTAGTGCAGCGGGCTGCGCTGGAACAGATCGTCTGTTTTGGCCCCAGGAGGCAAAAACAATTTACCTTTATGGCACTGCATGAAGCGGTTCCCCCTTCACAAACGGCAAAAACAAAAGAAGAGGCGCTGGCAGAACTTACCATGCGTTATTTTCAAAGCCGCGGGCCTGCAACTTTGTCTGATTTCATCTGGTGGTCGGGACTCACAACCGGCGAGGCGCGCGAAGGGATGGAAGCTGTCAAAGCCGGCTTGCAGCATGAACGTATTGACGGACAGGCTTACTTCTTCGCCAATCATGTCCCCGTTGCTCCCATCACAGGTCATTCAACCTGGCTGCTTCCGGCTTTCGATGAATTCGTGATCGCCTATCGTGACCGCAATGCCATGCTCGGGAAGCACCAGACCAAACAGGTCATTTCCAGCAACGGGATCTTTTATCCGGTGATCGTTGTGAACGGGATCATCACCGGAATCTGGAAAAGAAATCTTCAAAAAGAAAAGCTGGTAATCGATATCCATCCGTTTACTCCTTTCAGCAAAGACGTAAAGGAAGAGATTACGATTGCAGCAGAAGCTTTCGCCCGGTTTACCGGAAAAAAAGCGGAACCAATACGATACACCTGACCAGCGTCCCGAACAGAATTGAGACGAATCCAGTGAACCAGGGACAAAGAATTACTAAAATTATTCGAGCTTTTTAATACACATGATTTTTACAGGTACCGAAGGTCCGGGGTAAGCCAGACAGGTGATCACATCCGAAAAATTGGTGTTGTTTTTGTCAATTCGCGCGCCGATCCTGTATTTCTGACCTTCTTCGGGAGTGAAGCCCTCCAGGCTTTTATCGATACTCACCGGTTGAAGGTACTTATGAAAGTAATAACCTCCTGTTCCCGCGCTGATTTTGTCGTCGAGGGCAAACCAGACATTTCCGTACAGGCCCCATCCGCATATTGCTGCGCGTGCGGTAACTGTCAGGTTGCAGGCATCGCTTTCCTCGAAGTTAAAGGCATATTGATTCCCCTCATAAACAGCCGTGTCCTGGTTATCCCATCCGCTGCACGCATTTACACGAACTTCGCCGAAATTTGAACTGTCAAGCAGACTGTCCAACCTGAAACTGATCACTTCATGGATATATGCCTCGCAGGCATCGCCATGGGCATCATGCAAAACGACAATGTTAACTGCCGGCGGGTTGGTATTGGAGA
Source organism: uncultured Prolixibacteraceae bacterium (assembly GCA_964584045.1). GTDB lineage: Bacteria > Bacteroidota > Bacteroidia > Bacteroidales > Prolixibacteraceae > JBCFBK01. Next base: position 11,173 of record CAZOYZ010000110.1, read on the forward strand.
AAGCTTCATCCCAAATAACTTCAAACGTGTGCTTTTTGCATCCACCGCTATAGGAAACGGCAATGTTCAATTTATTACCGTCAATTACCATCTCACCTAACTCAAAAGGATCACTGACCTGTGATGAAGGACGATTCACCGCATTCAGATAATCGACCGCGCCTCTTTTAAGGATAATTTCTGATTCATGCTCTGTCTGAACGGGATTTCTTTCCTCATTGCAGGAAAACGCCACCACTAAAAACAGAAGTGAAATAAAAAAAAGAAATGTCTTCATCGTTTTTAAGTTTAAGGTTTCTGATGCCTGTAAGATGCATCTTTGGCAAAAAGGGTTGCGCCCGCTCATGGGATGAAAAGAGGAGTTATCTGTTTGTTACCGGTTGCTCCAGCCCGAAACGGTGCGCCGTGATACTGATGTAAAACAGCTGGAATGCATGATAGATCATGATCGGCACCAAAAATAAACTGACATAGGGCGTTCCGGAAAACAGGACACTCGAAAACACGGAGCCGTGTACGAGCGACTTTTTAGAAGCGCAAAACAACACGGTGATCCCGTCTTCGCGGTTAAAGTGCATCAGTCTGACAAGAAGCCGGGTCATCTCATAGATCACGAAAAACAGGACAATCACAATGCCGCCAAGGATAAGCAGGTCATGTGTCCCGATACTGCTAAAAATCCCTTGTCTGAATGAATCACTGAAACTGCTGTACACAATGGTCAGGATCACTGACCGGTCGAACAGACCAATGTAACGGCTGTTTTTACGCGCCCACGTTCCCAGGAAGGGGTGTACCAGCATTCCTGCGCTTACGGGCAGGAGGATCTGGACCACCAGGTCGCCCAACGCTTCGGCAAAAGAAAAGGCGCCGCTTTGATATTCCATAAAAAGCCCCATCCACGCCGGGGTGATCAGGATGCCCAGGAGCCCGGAGATACTTGCATTGAAGATCGCCCCGGGAACATTTCCCCGTGCGATTGAAACCATCACGACCGAAGAAGATACCGTTGAAGGCAGGGCAGCCAGAAAAAAGACAGCCAGCCATAACACCTTGTATTCAGTGTCTGCCCATAAAGGACGAAAAAGTATGACGATCACCGGAAATGCAATGAAGGTCATCGCCTGGATCGTGATATGCAGGCGCCAGTTGCTCAGGTCCTTTTTCAATTCCCCGGGATTGAGCTTTACCCCGTAAAAAAAGAAAAGAAGCATAATGCCGTAATGGATGATTGTTTTCAGCTCAATCCTACTTCCCCCTGCTCCGATTCCGGGAATGAGATAAGCAAGCAGGATCATCAGCAAGATCCCGATAATGAACCAGTCGGGGCGAAAGCGCTTTATCACAGGGTTGCAGATTAATTGTTTATGATTTTTCACGACTCCCTGGCTATTCACGGTCAGAAGGAACTTTCAGCCGTTCGCCCGTACCCTGGATCATGATCCGTTCCCACTCTTTCCCGTATCCCGGATGCGACGGCCGCTTCGGAATATTCTT
>CAZOYZ010000111.1:0-11337 GCA_964584045.1 uncultured Prolixibacteraceae bacterium
TGTTTTGATTAATGAGTGGTTTTATGACTGACGAACTTGATCTTCATAACCGGTCTTTTTCGGACCGGGATAGTGAATTAGACAGGCAACTGCGTCCATTATCGTTCGGCGATTTTAAAGGGCAGGATCAGATCGTGTCTAATCTGAAGGTATTTGTTCAGGCAGCGAAAATGCGCGATGAAGCATTAGATCATGTTCTGCTTTTTGGACCTCCGGGGCTTGGAAAGACTACTCTGTCAAGTATCATCTCCAATGAACTGGGCGTAAGCCTGAAACTGACTTCAGGGCCTGTTCTGGACAAACCGGGTGATTTGGCCGGACTCCTGACCAATCTGGAAAAGCATGATGTTCTTTTTATTGATGAAATCCATCGACTGAGCCCGATTGTTGAAGAATATTTGTATTCAGCGATGGAAGACTACAAAATCGATATCATGATCGACAAAGGGCCCAGTGCCAGGTCTATCCAGCTGGAGCTGAATCCTTTCACCCTTATCGGTGCCACCACACGTTCCGGGTTGCTGACCAGTCCCCTTCGTGCACGTTTTGGCATTAAAGCACACTTTGAATATTATGATCTGAATGTATTAACGGGAATTGTAAAGCGTTCCGCTCACATTTTGAATGTGGAAATTGAAGAACAAGCTGCTGTAGAGATTGCATCGCGCAGCCGGGGGACACCCCGTATTTCAAATGCTTTGTTGCGGCGTGTGCGTGATTTTGCTCAGGTTAAAGGAAACGGGAAGATCGATTTGGAGATCACCAGGTATTCACTGGAAGCCCTTAATATCGATACGCACGGATTGGATGAAATGGATAATAAAATACTGAAGACGATCATTGACAAGTTTAAAGGTGGTCCGGTAGGAATTACTACGATTGCTACAGCAGTAGGTGAAGACGGCGGTACCATCGAGGAGGTCTATGAGCCCTTCCTGATCAAGGAAGGATTCATCAAACGTACCCCCCGGGGCCGTGAAGCGACAGAACTGGCTTATACCCACCTCGGAAAGATCTGGTATAATGATAACCCTACTCTTTTTTAATCAGTCTGACTTCAAAGAGGCTGGGCCATAATTTGCCGGTTACATAGATTTTTCCGTTATCCCTGTTGATTGCGATCCCGTTCAAAACATCGACAGGCTTATCCGGATTATACATGACCGGCAGCAATCCTTCAAAATTAATTTTAGAAACTACCTTCCCTGTTTTTTGATCAATTTTAACCACATAATTGGTAGTCCATATGTTGGCATAAACATAGCCTTCATAATATTCCAGTTCATTCAGATATTGAACGGGTCCCTGACGATCATAAACCGGGATCTTTTTGACCACCCGCATGTCTGACGGATCGATGAAGTGTAAAAATTCACTCCCGTCTGTTTTAATAAGATATTGATTATCATTGGTCAATCCCCAACCCTGAGGCGTCTGATAAGTGAAACTGTCGATCCGGGCGAACGTATTTAAATCATAAATAAAGCCTTTCTGTGATTTATAAGTGAGCTGGTAAATTTTATTATTCAGGATCGTGATACCTTCACCAAAATATTGATCTTCAAGTTTTACTGACTGCAAGACTTTACCTGTGGCCAGATCAACTTTATAAACAGCAGATTTACCGTTTTCGCCAGTACTTTCGTAAAGCACCCCTTTCTGAATTTCCAGACCTTGTGTAAAATGTTCATTATTATGAGGATAAGTTTTTATAATCTCATAAGTCATTTGTTGGGGCTGAATATCGGATAATACTTCAAATGATTTAAAATTTACCCCCTCTTCCCCATCGGTCCTGGTTGCCACTATTTTTACCTGGTGTTTCCCCATCTGACGGAGTTTAACGGTACATTCAAAATCAGGATTATCTGATGTTTTGATCAGTTCGTTATCCAGAAAAAGGTCTGACTTTTCCAATTCTCCGTCTTTTACTTTTACCGTAATGCGGATGCGGATGGAATCGCCCAAATAAATATTCTTTTTTTCAGGTATAATTGAAATGCCGGCAACAGGCTTTCTTGATCGCTTCGGTGAATTTACACATGAAAAAGCACTAAAAAAGAGAAGCGATGTGAATAAGATGCTAAAGAATTTAATCCTCATAATTTTAGTATCAGATATCAAGATAAACAGGATCAGATTTCAAAATTTCATGGAGGTAAAAATAATCAATAATTAAAAGAACATCAGGAAATAAATGCTTTTTCAAACAGGGATGTATATGAATCGTTTATCTTTGGGCAAAAATTCGGAAACATTGAATTCATTTAAAAAGTTAGTCGGCGAAACCGCCATTTACGGGGTAAGCAGCATTGCCGGCAGATTTTTGAACTGGTGGCTGGTTCCTTATTATTCCCACATCTTTTTAACGTCCGAGTACGGCGTCGTGACTCACTTGTACGCCTACATGGCTTTTTTGCTCGTATTGCTGACCTATGGTATGGAAACCGGCTATTTCCGGTTTGCTTCGCAACGTCCGGACAAGGATCTTGTTTATTCGGGTTCACTGATTTCCCTGTTTATCACTTCTGCAGCTTTTTTGCTGGTCGTTTATAGCTTTACGGACGTGATAGCCGGTTGGCTTGATTATAGTAATCATCCTGAATATATTCGCTGGCTTGGCTGGATATTGGCTTTTGATGCGTTCACCTCCATCCCGTTTGCAAAATTACGTATCGAATCGAAAGCAACGAAGTTTGCTGTCCTTAAACTTATTAATATCTTCGTCAATATCTTCTTTAATATTTTCTTTTTTACCATATGCCCTCTCCTTCTCAAAAACAATCCGGATCATCCGGTGGGCCTTATTTATTCTGAAAGCATTGGCGTGGGTTATGTTTTCATCTCAAACCTGATCGCCTCCGTGGTCACGTTTTTGTCTCTAATCCCTGAATTACGGGTTAAACTGAGATTGGACAAACGTCTCCTGAAAGAGATCATTTGGTATTCATTTCCAATTTTAGTGGTCGGCCTTGCCGGAATGATCAATCAGAATATTGATAAAATATTGATTCCCATTCTGGTCCCTGAAGATCAACACCCTATGGAACAACTGGGCATCTATGGCGCCAATTATAAACTGGCGGTATTGATGAATATGTTTATTCAGGCATTCCGGTATGCCTTTGAACCCTTTTTTTTCTCCCAGGTAAAATCGGAAAGTAACAAAGCAGGCTATGCCCTCATCCTCAAATATTTTGTCATTTTTGGGTTGATCATTTTCCTTGGGATCAGCCTCTTCCTCGATTTATTTAAATTTTTGAATATCATTAATGAGGATTATTATTCCGGACTGAAGGTAGTCCCCCTGGTACTGATGGCCAACCTGTTCCTGGGCATTTACTATACTTTGTCATTATGGTATAAGCTGACCGACAAAACCCGGTACGGCGCTTATTTTGCATTGATCGGATCCGGGATCAGCCTGGCGGTCAACATCATGTTTATTCCGGTATATGGATACATGGCATCTGCGGTGGGCGTACTGGTTTGTTTTGTGGTGATGACCGTCCTGTCCTATCTGATCGGACAGAAACATTACCCGGTAAATTATCCTGTAGGTCGGATCGCTTTTTATTTCGTCCTCGCTCTCCTGCTTTTTTTCCTGCCGGTGGTCATAGAAATCAATTCACCTGTATTCAATCAGGTTTTTCACGCGGTACTGTTAATCGTTTTTGTGGTGTGTGCTTACGTTCTGGAAAATAAGGAATTTAGAAAGTTTCTTCATTAAGAAATCTTAATTTAATACTTTTAAGTATTATTTTTGTCATTGATTTTCCAATACCTTTTCCGAAAAACGAAGAAAAGACGAGTTATGACTGTTGTTAAAAAGAAGTTCATACACGATGCTGATCAGATTGCTTTTAATAAAAAGCATCGCAACACGATAAAATTTAATATGTCCAGGTATGATATGGCTGTTGAGCGGGGTAAAAAGCTTTATTCGAACCTGGAACTGGCACGGCAAAGGGGATCGTGGGTCAAGGAAAAGGTGATCGACAATCTGTACGATTACCTGGTCCAATTTGAAAAGAACATGACTGCCAACGGGGCAGAGGTGATCTGGGCTGAAACCGGCGATGAAGCCATTCAGGCCGTGAGGCGTATTATTCGGGACAACCAGGCGCGCCTGTTGGTAAAAAGTAAATCGATGACGACAGAGGAAATCGATTTTAACGAGCATATGGAGCAGATGGGCGTCGAATCGCTGGAAACTGACCTTGGCGAATACATTGTACAGGTTGCCGGAGAAAAGCCGTATCATATCGTAACACCCGCCATGCATAAATCGAAAGAAGATATTTCGGCGCTGTTTCATGAAAAGTTTCATACTCCTGACAACAGCACACCTGAGTTTATAACGGCTTATGTGAGGCAACTCCTGCGGAGTAAGTTTATGAATGCTGACATCGGAGTAACCGGATCCAACTTTTTAATAGCCGATATTGGGGGAATCGCCCTCACCGAGAATGAAGGGAATGCGGTGATGACGTTTTCATTTCCAAAAGTACATATTGCCATTGCCGGTATCGAAAAGGTGATTCCTTCTCTTCAGGATTTGGGTTTATTTTGGCCTTTGCTGGCTGTTCACGGGACCGGGCAGAACATATCAGTTTATAATTCAGTGGTTACAGGACCAAAGAAGGCCGGCGAAATTGACGGGCCTGAGAAAATGTATGTGATCCTGATGGACAATAAACGGAGTGAACTTTATCAACATGATGACCAGTATTTGGCGCTGAAATGTATTCGTTGCGGAGCGTGTCTGAACGCCTGTCCTATTTACCGGAACGTGGGAGGCTATACTTATTCTTCCACTTACAGCGGGCCTATTGGATCTGTCATCACTCCTTTTTTCAAAGGGATGAAAGATTATAACCACTTAAGTTCGGCCTGTTCTGTCTGTGGAAAATGTACTGAGGTTTGTCCTGTGAAAATACCGTTGCATAACCTTCTGCTTTATAATCGCCGTGATGCGGTGGAACGCCGTTTTGGAGATACGACATGGAATGTAGGGATGAAGGCCTTTGAATACATTTTTATGAAACGCAGCCGCCTGGATAAGCTGAGTGGCAACAGCAAGAACAAGCTTGTTTTGTTCGGGAAAAACGCCTTGGGCGATCGCAAGGAACTCCCGCGATTTGCCGGGAAATCTTTTAGTCAGCAATGGAAATTAAAAAAATAATGTCATGTTGTCGAACACGTGTAAATATGCCGTCAGAGCCTTGATCTATCTTGGTAATTACAGTAAAAACGGAGAAAAGATAGGCATAAAGAAAATCGCAGGAGATTTAGGGATGCCTACTCCTTTTCTGGGAAAGATTTTGCAAAATCTCGTCAAACATAAAATACTTTCATCCACGAAGGGTCCAAATGGCGGTTTTGGGCTTGGTAAACCAGCCGGTGAGATCACACTTTATGAAATTGTGAAAACAGTAGATGGAGAGGATTTCTTCTTAAATTGCCTGATTAGTCTTGAACCTTGCTCCGTTCATATGGGAAAAGGTAAACCATGTGCCGTGCATAAACGTTTTAATGATGTTCGTTCAGGATTGATGGAATTTTATTCACAAACAACAATTGCTTCCATTACCTCGGATATGGAAGGTCATAAAGATCTGATCAAAATCTAAACGGAAAACGAAGAACGTAGTCCGGAAAGGCCGGCCGGAAACGGCAAGATGACAGGTCGGTATCCTGTATCGTGATCTTTTTCTGTCTGTATCTGAAAATCTGAAATTCTAATGATCTGTGATTGCCGATGGCAGGAATTTATATCCATATCCCTTTTTGTAAGACAAAGTGCCATTATTGTGACTTTTATAAATCGACTGATTTTGCTGCGCGGTACGATTTTGTTTCCGCATTGAAAAAGGAAATTGTCCGGAGGAAACATGAGCTGGATGATGAGCGGATTGAAACCGTTTATTTTGGTGGTGGAACTCCCTCCGTATTGAATATTAGTGAAATAATAAGTATTCTTCAGTTAATCCAGTCCGTTTTTCAGTTTCATCCGGATCCGGAGGTTACGCTCGAGTCAAATCCCGACGATTTGACGGATTCGTTCCTGCACGCGCTTAAAGGTACAGATATAAACCGGTTAAGCATAGGAATTCAGTCCTTTCACGATCGTGATCTGAAATTCATGAATCGCCGGCACAATTCTGTTCAGGCAAGATATTGTATTCAAAGCGCTCTCGAGGCCGGGTTCCGTAACATGAGTATTGACCTGATCTATGGATTGCCAGGTCAGTCGACGGAAGAATGGGAAGCCAATATTGAGACGGCGATCGGTCTGGATGTCGCTCATATTTCGGCTTACCATCTCACCTATCATGAAGGAACCGTCTTCCACGATTATCTGAAAGCCGGGAAAATCAGCGAAATCCCGGATGAGCTTAGCTTTTCACAGTTTAAATTGTTGAGGAACCGGTTGAAGGAGGCCGGATATGAGCCCTACGAGATTTCGAATTTTGCCCGGAATGGTCAGTATTCGAGGCATAACAAATCCTATTGGGAACGTAAAAGTTATCTTGGATTTGGTCCGTCAGCCCATTCATTCGACCAACGTACGCGGCGATGGAATGTCTCCAGCCTGAAAAAGTATCTGCATGCAGTGGAGAATGGCGAAGTTTTTTGGGAAGATGAAATCCTTAGTCGCCAGGACCAGTACAACGATTATATGATTACGTCTTTACGAACGATGTGGGGAATCAGCAGTGAGTATCTGGATTCTGCCTTTGAAGGACGATATGCCCATTATTTCAGGCAGGAAGTCCGGCCATTCGTGGATTCCGGACATGTGCTTTTCAACCGTGGTACCTATACCTTATCTGAAGAGGGGCTTTTCATCTCGGATAAAATCATGGAGAAGTTGTTATTTGTCGGATCGTTATCATGTGATTAGATTGATCATGCGCAAGGAAGTTTGGATATTTCCATATCTTTGCACTTTGAAAAAAAGCTATGCAAGTAAAAATTGTAAACCGTTCAAGTAATCCGCTACCCGCTTACAGCACAGCGCTTTCTGCTGGTATGGATTTAAGGGCAAACCTGGAACAGCCAGTCATTTTGAAACCTTTGGAACGAATTTTGGTGCCTACAGGTTTGTATATCGAGTTACCTGCCGGGTATGAGGCACAGATTCGTCCCCGGAGCGGCCTGGCAATTAAAAAAGGGGTCACGGTATTAAATTCACCGGGAACGATTGATGCGGATTACCGGGGCGAAATTCAGGTCATTCTGATCAATTTGTCGGGTGAAGACTTCAAAATTGAGCATGGGGAACGGATTTGTCAGATGGTCATTGCCAGACACGAGTGTGTGGGATGGCAGTCTGTTGAAATACTTGAAGAAACAGCCCGCGGTGATGGTGGATTTGGTCATACAGGAAAACATTGAAAATGAGTATAAGAAAGTATCTATATTTTTTTCTGATTTTACTGACAGGGGTGTCATGCGCTACTGCCAGACAGGAGGTAACCGTTCAACCTGAGAAAGATGCGGCGCCCGAAAAACAGGCGGCGGAGGAGCAGTCAAAGCTTTCCGAGAATGAGCAGAATGAGTTTGAATATGTGTTTATTGAGGGGTTGAAGCAGAAGAAGATGGGAAAGCTGAGCGAAGCTGCGTCCTTGTTTTCGCGTTGTCTTGAGATCGATCCCGGCTCGGCGGTGGCCATGTTCGAAATGGCCAATATCCATTATGCCAATAAAGATCTGACCAGCGCGTCCCTGTTGCTGGAGAAAGCCATCACCATCAATAACAATAATAAGTGGTACAAGCTGTTGCTGGCTCAGATTTATCACCAGCGGAAACAATTTACCGAGGCCGCGGCAGTTTTTGGCGACCTCCGGCAGATGGAACCGGATAACGACGAATATTTATTTATGAAAGCCGGTTCGTTGGGTATGGCAGGGAAATACCAGGAAGCAATCGATGCTTATGATGAACTGGAAGCGAAGGTGGGGATCAACGAACAGTTGGCTGTTGCCAAACAGCAGGTGTACCTCTCCTGGAAAAAACCAGAAAAGGCATTTGAGGAAATTAACAAACTTATTGAGTCGAACCCCGGCGAACTTCAGTATTACGGTCTGTTGGCAGAATTGTATCAGACTTTGGGAGATAAGGCCAATGCGCTTAAAAATTACAATAAAATTCTGGAGATGGATCCCGGCAATGGTTTTGTGCATTTTTCACTGGCCGGTTTTTACCAGGAAGAAGGAAATTTCAGCAAAGCTTTTGAGCACATCAAAAAGGCATTTCAAAATGACGAGATTGATGTCGAAACAAAAGTGCAGTATTACCTGATGCAGACTGCCGATCCCGAGAATTCCGACTGGACAAATGCCCAGATCAGCGAACTTTTGGATATCCTGCATGCTAAATATCCGGATAACAACCTGATGTATACCATTTATGCCGACCACATGATCAGGCAAAACAAGCTGAAAGAGGCCAGGGAATACCTCAGAAAATATATTGAGACGGATCAGGAAAACCTGGAAATCTGGCAACGGATGCTCTTCATCAGCAACGATCTGCAGGACTTTGAGGCATTGTATGCTGACAGCAACCGGGCGATGGAGCTATTTCCGGACCAACCTGTCTTTTTTGCCCTCAACGCAGTCTCGGCTCTCCAGCTTGGAAAATATGATGAAGCCCTGGAAGTGCTTGAGAAGGGTGAACCTTATCTGACGGGCAATCAAAACCTGAAAATTCAGTTTGAAATTTACAGGGCTGAAGCAAATTATAAGCTTGACCGGGTAGAGCAGGCTTTCAAGGCATTCGACGAGGTGATTAAGCTCGATCCTGAGAATTTTATGGCTTTAAACAATTATGCCTATTATCTGTCAGTTCGCGGACAGGATCTGGAGAAAGCTGAACGCCTGAGCAGCAAGACAATTCAGGCAAATCCGGAGAATCCGACCTATCTGGACACGTATGCATGGGTACTCTTCAAGATGAAAAATTACAGTCAGGCGAAGGCCTTCATGGAAGCAGCACTCGAAAAAGGAGGAAGCGAAAATTCTGTTCTTGTTGAACATTATGGCGACATCCTCTATATGATGGGAGATAAACAGCGCGCAGTTGAAAACTGGAAGAAAGCCAAAAAACTTGGCGACGGAACGGAAATGCTGGATCGGAAAATAAAGGAATCACGCTACATAGAAAGTACCAAACCTTGAAAACGAAAATGAAAACCAGCCTGTTGCTGACAGGAATGTTCCTGCTGCTGATGGTTTCGTGCAAAGCACCCAAAACCATGACAGCAACCAGGCTGAAACCAATCAACACCAACAGGCTGATCAGGAATATCGGGGAAAATTCGCTTAATTATCAAAGGTTTGATATAAAAAGGATTTCATGTCAGTACGAAACCCCTCATGAAAGAACTTCCTTCCGTGCAAGCCTGGAGTCGGTAAGGGATCAGTATGTCCTGTTGTCATTAACAAAAATGAATATCCCGGTGGCCAGGGTGCTGCTGACCCCCGACAGTGTGAAGGTGATCAATTATTTTGAAAAGACTTACATGGCAAGGGATTACAGTTACCTGAACAGGTTTTTTAACGCAGATGTCGATTTTGATGTGATCCAGTCCATTTTGACCAACGATATTTTTTCCTACAGGGATGATCCGCGCGATCACGATTTCAGGGAGTTTGTAACCTATGCTGATTCAGGGTTGTACGTGCTGCAATCGCTGAAAAACCGGAAACTTCAGAAGATCGAACGAAAAAGGAAAGAAGAAAAAATTGACAGGTACCTCAGGAAGCTCGATGAAGAAAGTCTGATCATTCAGTCACTGTATGTTGACCCGGTTCACTATAAAATCCGCCGGATCGTTCTTGACGACCGGGATGAGCAAAAAAATCTGACCATTCATTTTTCCGAATTTCAGCCGGTTGATGGTAAATTGTATCCTGGTGATATTCAGATCCGGTTCACGGGTCCCGGTGACTTCCTGACCGTTAAGATCAAGCTTGGAAAATTTTCCACCCAGGCGGATCAGGAGGTCAGCTTTAAAATACCGGAGCGGTATAAGAGGGTGAATTAGAAGATTAGAAGATTAGAGTATTAGAAGATTAGAATATTAGGATTGGATCGGGATTTAAGGTACCGGCGGCTAACGGCTAACAGCTAAGAGCTTAGATATGAAACGCTTCTTTTTTGGACTTTTTCAGATATTTTTTGTGGTTTCCTCCTGGGGACAATCTTTGTCTGAATTGCGCACTCAAAAAGAAAGCGCTGCACAAGCTATTCGTCTCACTTCTTCCCTGCTTGAAGAAGCCCGGAAGGATGAAAAAAGTTCCATGAATAAGCTGAATCTGGTCAGCAGGCAGATTGAAAACAGGAAGACACTCATTCAAAATATCAATACGGAATATGTATTACTCGACAACTATGTGAATGAAAATACAGAAGTTGTCAGGATGCTCCAGAGTGACCTTGCCGACCTAAAAAAGGAATACGCGTCGATGATCAGGTTTACCCGGAAAAGTAATAGCGGAAATCATCTGTTGGTTTTTTTATTTTCGGCCGATAACCTGAACCAGGCCTATAAACGGCTTCTGTATCTGCGTCAATATACTAAATACCGGAAAGAGCAGGTTGAGGTGATCAGCGCCTTGTCGGGTCTTATCCGTGAAAAAGTGGCGGAACTGGAAGAACAAAAACAGCAAAAACTTCAGTTGATAAAGATTAAGCAGAAGGAGAACCTCTTGCTGGAAAGGGAGAAGGCGGAAGAAAGCCGGTTTGTGGCGTCACTGCGGCAGAAACAACAGGATTTAAGAAAGAAGCTCAGGGAACAGCAGAAGGCACAGGATGAACTGGACCGCGCCATCGGGAAGCTGCTGGAGGAGGAGGCACGGAAAACCGGTGGGAGGGAAGAATTCATGATGACGCCCGAACAGAAACTGTTAGCGGCTGATTTTGAAAAGAACAAAGGCCGGATCCCCTGGCCTGTGGAACGCGGTATCATTACCGAGCGCTTTGGTGTTCATGCTCATCCTGTGCTTAAGCAGATTACGGTCAAAAATAACGGGATCGATATCTCGACCCAAAGTGGTTCGAAAGCACGGGCGGTGTTTGCAGGAGAGGTGAGCAGGATTTTTGCGATTTCGGGAGGTAACATGGCTGTGATTATCCGCCACGGGACGTTTTTAACCGTTTATTCCAACCTGAAGGAGGTATATGTCAAAGCCGGCCAGAAAGTGGCTCTGAAGCAGGAAATAGGCGCAATTTTCACAGATACCAACGATGGGAACAGGACCGTTCTGAAATTTCAGATATGGAAGCAGAATCAAAAACTGGATCCGCAGGACTGGATCAGCCGATGAG
>CAZOYZ010000111.1:11437-12640 GCA_964584045.1 uncultured Prolixibacteraceae bacterium
TTGGTCAGTCCCGGAATATTGAGGAGTTTAATCTTTCTTCCCTGGAGTTCGATCAGTTTATCCTGCTTAAACTCGGAGAGCAGCCTGATCACACTTTCGGTAGCTGTCCCGATCATATTGGCGAGTTCTTCGCGCGTGAGCGAAATTTGAAGGGTCCTGGCCTGATCCAGGTCAAAACTGTCCTTCAATAACAGCAGGATTTCGGCCAACCTTTCCCGGACGGTTTTTTGTGCAATATCCGTGATAAAATCGTTTGCCTCACGTAGTTCCTTGCATACAATCTGAAGCATATGATGTGAAAATTCCCAGTTGTTCCGGATCAGATAGATCAGCGTCTGGTAGGGAATATGACAAAGAACTGCCTCTTCGATCACTTTTGAGGTCGTACAGGCAAGTTCCTGGCTCAGTAAGGAACGGTACGCGATGATCTCGCCTTTTTTTGCAAACCGGATAATTTGCTCCTTTCCGTCCATTCCCGTTTTGAATATCTTGATAATACCGCGGGTCACGCAATAAAAACCAGTTAAACGGCTTCCTTCGTGGTAGATGATGCTTCCTTTTTGATACAGTGAACAGGTTTTATCATAATTTAGCCTGATAAACTCGCTTTCGGTGAGCTTTTTGAATAATTGGAAACCGGACAGATTACATTCTTCGTCGGTTGGTTTTCTGATTGAGTTTCTCATTTTTTTTCTTTTTGCAGAGATTTTAAAGATACAATGAACATTTAATCTATTAAAACGATTAATTTGGATATTTAAATATTATTAATAATATTACCGCGACATGAAGCATCTTGTTGATCTTACCTGGAAACAAAACCTGGCTTTTGAAACCGAAATGGATGGCCATCCGTTAACTGTGGATGCCGCGGCCGAGAGCGGCGGCGATGATCTGGGACCACGACCCAAGAAGCTTATGCTGGCTGCTTTAGCAGGTTGTACCGGTATTGACGTGATCTCAATCCTTAAAAAAATGAAAATTGAGCCTGAAGCATTTCACGTGATTGTGGAAGGTGAACTGGCTGAAGACCACCCCAAAAAATACGAAAAGATAAAGGTGATCTATCAGTTCAGGGGAAAAGATCTTCCGCCCGATAAGCTGGAAAAAGCCATCAGGCTTTCGGAAGAAAAATACTGCAGCGTCAGTGCCGTCTATCGCCAGGCGGTCGAGATGAGCCACGAGATCAGGATTGAAGAATAA
>CAZOYZ010000112.1:0-3599 GCA_964584045.1 uncultured Prolixibacteraceae bacterium
GCTGTTTTCATAATCTTCAGTGACCGGTAAACGGACTTGTAACAGGCGTCTACGCTGATTTCCCGGATTTCCGAGATCTCTTCATAACTTAGTTCACAGTCGTACCGGAGGTAGATGATCTCCCGTTGCCTGGCCGACAAGTTGATCAGGCTTTTTTTTATCGCGATCTTCAGTTCATGCATTTCTTCTTTTTCTGAAATAGCCTGTTCCGTTCCCTTGAAATAGTCAAATTGATTTTCGGATAACCGGCCGGTGAATGAAAACCTGCTTTGTTTCTTCAGGTCGACCAGGAGCTGACGTTTGAATGATTTGACCAGATAGGCCTTGACATTGGTCACATCAGTCAGCGACTTTCTTTTCTTCAGCAGATAAACGAAAACATTGTGAATTGAATCTTCAATAAGCTGGGTGTTGGAAGTATATTTCATTCCAATGTAGCAGAGCAGATCAAAATGATGGTGGTATATCCTTGAAAAACTCTTATCACACCCTGTTAAAATAAAGATCTTCCAGGCGTCGCTGCTGTCAGTATCTGTCTTTTTTTTCATCTTCACATCAAATCCCCCCTAAATGTTATTTGTTCTGACATGTTCCGGTTTATTTGCAACGGAAGCAAAGTATTTCTGATATCCTGAATATGGTGTAAAATCCGTATAAAAGAAAACCCATGCTTGTTGGATACAGCGTGGGTTTTCCTGTTAACCCTTTTTTTATCAGGGTGTGGTCACGATCAGTTGATCGCTGTAGTTAAAAGCGCTGGCTCCGCCTGCCTTTGATCCCACACGGATAAAATACTTCGTTCCGGCGGTCAGTCCCGATATGGTGGCCACACCTGAGTTGGCACTTAAAGTGACCTTCTTGGTGATGTAATAGGGACCGCTGCCGGTTGAGGCGTTTGGATAAGGAATGTTGCTGCAGTAAACCTCCCTTGTTCCGGCAGTTTTGCCGTTGTTCCCGGTAATGCTGTAGTTGATACTGACTTGTGTGGAAGCCGGCGTGCCGTTTACGGTCGGCGTGGCGATGGTCAGGAACGGCGTGACGGTGAAATTCTGTTCCACCTGTTTGCCGCCGCTCAGATCGACTTCAACCCCGTTCACCGGGAAAACCGGACCTTCTATCGTAACCGTGTATTTTTTGGGATACAGTTTGATATTGGAGTAGGTTCCGTCACCTTTGACCCTCATGTCCATCGTGATCTCATCGTTTTCTCCGAGAGCGCGGACAACAAATCCGCCGCTGGTGATATCGCCGGCAACAATATTCCCTGCCTGATCAACAATTTTTCCGGAAATGCCTCCGTCAAAACCGAAATCGGTAATGGCCTCATTACATCCGGTTCCCATGATCAAAAGGAACAGGAAAGCGGAAAGGATGCTATTTAAGTTATTCATAATTTAGATGTTTGTGGGTTAGTACAATGGGTTTTCGACCAGGTCGGGGTTGTTGTTGATCCTGTCGTTCGTGATCGGGTTGTAATAGTGCTCCGGTTTGAATGAACGCGAGAATGATTCGGCATCCAGGGGCAGAAAATAGTACTTACCCGACACATAGTGGTAAATGATGCGCAAACCCTGGAAACGATGACTGTTGAGAACTTCTTCCGCGATTCTCCATCTCCGGAGGTCCCAGTACCGGTTACCTTCTTCAAAGGCCATCTCTGACCGGCGTTCGGTCCTGATCTTATCCCGGGTGATCGTCGCTGCGGTAACCAGGCTGATACCTGCCCTTTCCCGGGTCACATTCAGCGCCTCTGCGGCAGGGGCCGGATTTCCTTTTTCGAATTCTGCTTCTGCCTTGATCAGGTACATTTCACCTAACCGGAAGACGATCCAGTTTGTCGGGCTCAGGCCTTCTCCGACATATTTTTCATTTCGGACGTATTTTTTCACGATGTAACCGGTGTTGGTACTCATATCGTCGCTTCCAGCCATCCGGGAGTCGGCTCCAACCGACGGCATGCCGTTATAAATGGTGCTTTGATTGCTGATGATGGCAGAAGGGGTGGGAACCACGCCGGGATCAATACCCTCGTAAGTCTGGATCGTACCCCCGAGCCAGGCATCGGCCTGGAAAAATACACATGCCCTGAGCCTCGGGTCCTTATTGGCAAACGGCGCAAATCCGTTGTCATACAGGTGGGCGGCCCCGAATTCCGGTTGAGTGGCTGAACCGTCAATGTTCTCATATCCCAGGAGGAACTCGAGCATCGGGTTCCCGATCCCTCCGCGCCCGGCAGCAGTGGTTGGCGGCGCATTAAAAAGGTCCCAACTATGTCCGATGTTTGCACCGTCATAGATCTTGGCGAAGATGACCTCACTGTTGGTCTCGTCCAGGAACAGGTTCCGGTAATTTTCCGCTTTATCGGTGATTTCATGGTACATGGTGTACTTTCCTGATGCGATCACGGCCTGTGCCGCTTCAGATGCTTTGGTATAGAAGTCATTGGCCCTCGTAGCCGGGATTCCGACCAAACCCTGTAACTGCACCGAACCGAATTTGGCAATGGATGCCGACCACAGGTTTGCTTTAGCCTTATAGGCGTAAGCCACCCATTTGTTGATCCTGCCCATACTCGACGCGTCATCTGTCAGCATGGGGATGGCTTTGGCGAGTTCTGAATCGACAAAATCGGCAATCGCTTCTTCCGTGGCGCGTTTGGTATATTTTTCATCAATTTCCGAAAAAGGATCGAGTACCACATCCACCAGGGGCACGCCTCCGTAACGCTTCTGCATTTCCCAGTAGGCCACTGCTCTGATCACTCTCACTTCGCCTTCCATCTCGATCTTCACGTCCTCGGCAATGGGCGTTCCTGCTATCTTTTCCAGGAATGTGTTCAGATCGCGGATGAATCCGTAGTCCCAGTAAGCCGGTTCATCGCTGGATCTACTTGCTCCTCCACGGGATACATTGCTATATACATTTCCTTCTGCCGTTGTCGCTTCATCGCTCCAGGTGTACCATTGATAATGGCTGAAAGGATTGTTCAGCGGAAATCTCACATAGAGGTTATTGACGTAAGCCTGGATCAAGGCTTCCTGTTGCCAGACATCCGACTCTGATATTTTGTTTAAAGGTTTCTTGTCGAATACATCTTCACATGCCGATGTAACAATGACAATCAGTATAAGGAGAAATTTTATATTTTTCATATCTCTGGATAGGTTAGACGTTAGAAATTGATTAATACTCCTAAGTTGTACGTGCCAACCGGTGGATGGTAGTCACCGAAGGTTCTGGCAGGACTGGTATCCGCTTCAGGATCAAGAATATCCAGGTCGGTGAATGTGAGCAGGTTATATCCTGAAACATAGACCTTGCAGGTCTGAAATCCCCATTTGGAAACGATCTTTTTAGGGATGGTATATCCAAACTGGATGTTCTTTAAGCGGATGTAGGAACCGTCGATCAGCCAATGTTGGGAACTGGTCGAGTACGATTTGTGCGACCTGTTGTAACTGTCGGTGCGTACCAGTGGCCACCGGGCATCTGTGTTGGCCTCCATCCATGGGTTGTCGTCAGAAACGTAGGAATTGTAGTACATTTCCGTGGTGGGCATGTTCCCTGCATAGAAGGGGAATGCCAGGTCGGGAGAGCTT
>CAZOYZ010000112.1:3699-12625 GCA_964584045.1 uncultured Prolixibacteraceae bacterium
ACTTTGGAAAAGGCCGTCAGTCGGATAGGTCCATAAGCGGTCGGTCCACTCATCGATCACATCGCTTCTTCTTCTGATTTCTTCATTCCCGAAAGAAGACTGGTCTTTCAGCAGTGTTTTTTCCCGGTTCCAGGAAATGTTGCCGCCGATACTGTAATCGAATTCGCCAATCGTGTTTTTGTGATTCAGGCTGAGTTCCACGCCGCGGTTGTCATATTCGGCATAGTTCACATTCGGCATGGTTGCCCCGACCACATTGGGAAGCGAACTGATCCGGGCGCCCAGGACATCCGTCCGTTTCCGGTAGAAATAATCAAAGGCGCCTTCAACTTTATTTCCGAACAGGCTGAAATCAAAGCCGGCATTGGTGGTTCTCATTTTCTCCCAGGTGATATTCGTGTTCGGCAGGGCATCCGGTTTAATGCCGGTCATCAACACGTTGGAATTATCATAGATATAAGTGCCGCTGAGCGAGTAAGTGGTCAGGTACTGGTAGCCTCCGTAGATCGAACTTTTTTCGTCGCTGGTCGGATCATAGCCAAGGAGCCCATGCGAGACCCGGATCTTCAGGTTGTCCACAAAGGGGAGTTTTTCTTTGAAAAATTGTTCCTCCGAGATACGCCAGCCCAGTGAAGCGGACGGAAAAAAGCCCCAGCGGGAATTGGACGGAAAGTTTGCAGATCCGTCATAACGGCTGCTGACTTCCAGCAGGTATTTGCCCTGGTAATCATAATTGACCCTTCCGATATAGGCTTTTCTTCCGCTTTCCCTGGCCGAACCGGTGTTGTCCTTGTTCAGATCAGGTCCTGCAAATAAATAATCGATGTCGAAGGCGTAGTCCTGTCTGGTCGCCCTGAAATAATCATAGTCGTTCCATAACTTTTCATAGACAAACAGGGCATTGAAATGATGGTCACGGAACTCCTTGTCCCAGGTCAGGAAGTACTGTTGTGTCACATTATTCGTGATATCCTGCTGTTCCAGAATCTTTGACAAGTCGTTGGTATTACCTGCAAAGGTATATTCCTGGGTGTCCCAGTTATAATTATAGGTCGGCGTTTTTGTCGTTTTTTCCTTGTAACGGTAGTAAGTCCGGCTAAAGTCGAACAGCGCTCTTGCTTCGAAGCCAAAGGGCAACTTGTAGGCAAAATTCAGTTTGGCATCTCCGGTGAGCTTGTTCCATTTCATATATCCGACATAATCCATTTCCGATAAGGTGACCGGGTTCATTTGCGTACCCATGCCCATTGCTTTGGTTGGATCAGGAAAAGGCTCATTCGACCAGTATGGCCGGGACCTGTACAACATGGTCATGATCCCTACGGCATCCCCGCGGCGTTCCATCTGATTGCGGGGTCCTTTGAAATCCTGATTAATAAAGGAAATATCCAACCCCATGCTGAAACGTTTGGAGAGTTCTACATCGAGATTTGACCGCAGTGAATACCGGTTGTTTCTCGTGTCGTCGGACCTCATCAGTGCTTCCTGCTGGAAATACCCCCCTGAGATGAAATATTTGACTTTTTCTGTCCCTCCCCTGACATTAATGTTATGCTGCTGCTGCGGGGCGAATTTCCGCAGGGTTTCATTCATCCAGTCTGTGTTCGGATAACGGATCGGATCGGATCCGTCGCGGAATTTTTGAATATCTTCTTCGCTCCAGATGGGGTCTTTCCCTTCATTGTAAAGCGAGGCGTTTTCCATCCGGGCATATTGCTCGGAGTTGACGAAATCGGGCACAATGGTCAGGAACTGCAGGGAGTAGTTCCCGTTGTATGTAAACTGGGGTTTAGAGACATTTCCGCGTTTGGTCTTGACCAGAACGACACCGTTGCCGGCCCTTGCGCCATATACGGCTGCCGCCGAGGCGTCTTTGAGGATACTGAAACTCTCAATATCGTTGGGATCAAGTTGCTGGAAATAGGTCTCCGCAACCGGCATGCCGTCGACAATGAAAAGAGGGTTCCCGAAACCGCGGATGTTGATATTTACGCTCGTGTCGTCGCCAGGCTGTCCGTTCACGTTTTTGATAAAAACCCCGGAGGCTTTTCCCATTGCAGCCTGGGCGAGGGTCGGCATCGGGATTTCGGTTAATTCGTCTGCTTTTATCTGCGATATACTCCCGGTCAGGTTGACTTTCTTTTGGGTACCGTAACCGACGGCCACCACTTCATCGATCCCGATGGTTTCTTCCTCGAGAACCGCATCGACCGTCAGCCTCCCTTCCACTTTTATTTCCTGACTCCTCATTCCTACGAATGAAAACATCAACGCCGCATTTACAGGCACATCCGAAAGAGAATAAACACCATCTGAGCCGGTAATTGTTCCCCTGGCTGTTCCTTTAATGACTACAGTGACCCCGGGAAGTGGGGAGCCCGAAGGATCAGTTACTTTTCCGGAAACTTTGGATGGTTGCTGCGATTGCTTTAAGAAAGCAGGAATTTCGGCATTCTCAGGACCGAAGATCACGATCTGGCGATCGAAAATCTTATATACATTCCCTGTTCCTTCAAATACCTGGTCAAGGATCGAATTGACCGATTCATTATCGACAGTCACGTTGACTGTCCGCTTCACATCCACGTTCTTTTCATCATAAAGCAGAATGAAATCACTGTTTTCTTCAATTTCCTCGAAGACTGACCGAACAGTTGCGTTGCGCAGGCTAAGTTTAAATTTAGTTTGCTGCGAATAACTGTTGGCCGACGCAGCAACTGCCGCTAAAAGAATAAAAACGCTTAATAGTTTCATCCTTAGTAAGATTTTTACTGTGCTCTCCCATGGAAAGCAACTTTGATTACATTTTTTTTTCATAACTTTGTTAAGGATTAAGTAATTACTAGCAATAGTAGTTATCTGGAAGACCGGGAGTTGAGGGACTTTCCGGTTTTCTTTTTTATTTCGTCATAGGCAATCTCTCCGTTTTCTTTTTAACAAATACGTGGTTGGCGTTTATTTTGAATTCGACATTCGACAAGTCTGATAAAAATGCCAGCACGTCTTCAATGGAATCTTTCAAATCTAATTTTCCGGTAATCAGTTCGTTTGAAACGAAACCAAGGCCGTACTCAAACCTGACATCGTAAAAGCGTTGAAGCTCTTTAAGAACATCAACCAAACGTTGTTGTGAAAAATTAAACCAGCCTTTGATCCAGCCCACAGAATATTCAGAATTTGGCTCATCCAGAACCAGGGTCATTTTTCGTTCTTTGTCATAAATCGCTTTTTGATCCGGCTTGAGTAAAACTTCTTTCTTCAGGAAGGCGACGGAACCGGCTTCCCGGATCGCCACTTCTCCTTCAAGCAGGACGGTCTCAATGAATAAGTCTGAAGCATATGCCGAAACATTAAACCGGGTACCCAGCACACGGACTTCTATATTATTCGTGTTGACAAAGAAGGGAAGTTTTTCAAGATGAGCCACTTCAAAATAGGCTTCACCATCTAAATAAACCATGCGGGAAGTCCCCTCAAATTTCGCCGGAAAAGCCAGGCGGCTGCCTGCATTTAACCAGACTTTGGTACCATCTTCGAGCACCATTTGCGAACGTTTCCCAAAAGGAACAATTAACTCATTCAACTTACCGCCAGGATCAAACCCGGTGTCTTTCAGAAGAATGATACTGTCATTATTCACCTGAATACCTTCTTTTTGTAACACGACCGTTGAATGGTCTTTTTTCAATCTGATCTCATTCCCGTTCGATAAGATCAGCCGTGAGTCAGCCAGTTGCATTCCGGAATCCTGGAACGGGTAGGTGCCCGGAGAATTGAAAAAATACATGGCTGACACAGCGGATAAGGTGACCAATAACAGTGCAACAGCCGCATACTGCAGAACTCGTTTTAATTTCCTGATTTTTAAACGGCGTCTTTGTTGATTTTCAAACCCCTCAATCGTCTCCCATAATTTATAAATGTCATTTTCTGAAATCTCGCGGTGAGCGTCTTCCAGCAGACGGATTATTTTGCGGGCAATCCCGGCCGTCTTTCCAAAATCGGGATATTGAGCAGTAAAAAATTGCCATTCATCATTCCTGTTTTGATGAAGGACCCACGACACGAAATCACGGTCCTGTATCAAATCTTCAACTCCATATTCCAGATATTTCCTGTTCATTTTCAGTAAGCCCTTTCTTGCGGGAGGCCATGGCCGGGATGGTCACAAACCTTTCGCCCCTAATTTTATATAAGAAAGAGAGGTGTCTTCGTTTTGTGGACTCTAAAATGAAGTTATTTTTTAAGCGAGAGCCAAATCTTATAAAAATTTACGAAAATGAAGGTGAAAAAAGACGAAATCCGTCTCGGTTAAATATTCCCTCAGGGATTTTAAGGCACGATATACCATTTTTCGTGCTGAATCGTATTGCATCTCCATGAGGTCACAAATCTGATCATATTCAAAATCGCAGGTAAAACGGTAAAACAAGATCTCACGTTGTTTTGGGCTCAGAGAGCTTAGCGCTTTCTGAATCAGTTCATCCCTGCGGCTCAGATTTTCCCGGTCAATCAATTCCTCTTCATACGAATAAGTAATAGACAAGGGGAAGCGGTCTGCCGGTTTATCAGGTTCGATGGGGAATGTCTTTTTTTGCAAGGCCAGTAGAACCCTGCGCCGAAAGGACTTCACCAGGTAAAAGCGGATATTGTCGGTTTTTCCCAGATTTTCACGGGTGCGGATCAAATCGAAAAACAGCTCCTGGATCGTGTCCTTGACCAATTCATCATCGGGCGTGAATTTTTTTCCGTAACGATATAACACCCGGATGTTTGAGTAATAAATGTGTGAAGTGGCAGTGGTATCTCCTGATTTAAATTTTTCCCATATTTCCGGATCACCCGTCATTAGCTAGTTTGTTCAATAACCGTGTAAATATATGATTCTTTTTTGAAATATTTTATTGACTGCTGCTGTTCGTCGTGAAGCATTTCGTGCAAATTCATCCGGAAAACCCTTATAAAAATCCATAAACTGATCGTCTCAAGCTATCAAAAAATAGCCTCTCTGTTATATTTGCCTTTATATTCCAGGGGAGACATTCCGGTATATTTTCTGAAGACCTCCCGAAATGCCTTTGAATCCGAATATCCCACTTCATACATGACTTCGTTAATGGTTTTGCGGCTGGTCTCCAATTCCTTTTTTGCAGATTCAATCTTCACCCGCTGCGAATATTCAACGGGCGTATTGCCGGTTGCCCGTATAAACCTCCGGTCAAAAGTACGCCTGCTGACTGCGAGCAGGGAGGATAGCGAGGATGCTGAAATTTTTTTCTGCGGGTTGCTTTCAATGTAGCTTTGTGCTTCTTTCACCAGTTCATCGCCGTGCAGCTTCTGCCCTTTAAAAATGATGAACGCCGATTGGTTTTTCCTGTCCATTTCGATCTGAAAAACTTTGGCACAAAAAATGGCCGTTTGCCTGTCATAATACTTCTCCACCAGGTAAACTATCAGGTTCAGAAAAGAATAAGCACCGCCATTGGTGTAAATCCCGTTTTCGTCGGTGATCAGCTGATCGGCTTGCAGCCTCACTTTGGGGAACATTCGCCTGAAGTTGTCGGCGGCTGCCCAATGGGTCGAACAATTTTTTCCGTCCAGCAAACCTGACGATGCCAGCAAGAACGCTCCGGTACAGATCGTGGCTACCTCAGCGCCCTTCCTGTACTGGTCTGTGATCCAGTCAACCAGTGGCTTGTTGCCTCTCACCGCATCGTTGTAGTTATGGTTCAGCGACGGAATAATGATGAGATTTGTTTTCGCTATCGCCGAAACCGGGAGGTGTGGCCTTACCGTGAACAAACCTTCATAGAACTGCACTTCGTCTGAAATGCCTGCCATCTGAATTTTAAATACTTCTTTTTTACCGCGCTCTTTCAGGTACGCGTTGGCCCTGGAGAATATTTTATACGCCCCGACAATACTGCTTAGGTTATTTTGTCCGTTTGGAACGATGATGGTGAGATGCTTCATTTTAAATTGCTTTTATCTAAAGATAACAATTCAAGATGGCCAAATCAACCTGTTATAAAGTCCATTTTACACATTTCCGGTAACGAAGGAGCGATGTACCTTTGTAAAACTGCCAAATGTCTTATCTGACCATCCTTCACCTGCATGAAAATTTAATTATTAATCTCAAAATCTACACAAATGAGTGCAACAGGTTTTACAACGACCTTTGGCGTAGAGCAGACTCCGGAAAAAGTATTCGACGCTGTCATCAACGTCCGGGGCTGGTGGTCGGAAGAAGTTGAAGGAAGGACAGACAAAGTTAATGAAGAGTTTGTTTATCATTACCGGGACGTTCACATGAGCAAAATGAGAATTGTGGAATTCATTCCATACAAAAAAGTGGTTTGGCTGGTGTTGGACAACTATTTTAATTTCACAAATGACGAAACTGAATGGAAAGGCACAAAGATTATTTTCGAAGTAACTGAAAGGGACGGGCAAACTCAATTAGATTTTACCCATGAAGGTCTGGTTCCGCAGTACGAATGTTATGAGGTTTGCTTTGATGCGTGGACAAGTTATATTCAGGGGAGTTTGAAGAGTCTGATTAAAACGGGCGAGGGAAAACCTAACTCGAAAGAGGAGGGACTCAGTGCTGAACTAATTGAAAAATGGAAGCTTCCTGCAAAATAAATTCCAAAGCAAATCAGATTTAACGAACATAAAAGAAAACAAGAAAATGGAAAATCAGAATTTTACTACGACGTTTTTAATCGACCAAACGCCGGAAGAGGTGTTCAATGCAGTCACCAATGTTCGCGGCTGGTGGTCGGCACAAATTGAAGGCAATACGGCTGCGCTCCATGATGAGTTCAGATTTGAAGTCAAAGGCGTGCATTATTCAAAACAAAAACTAACGGAAGTGGTACCCGGCAAAAAAGTCGTCTGGCTCGTAACCGACAGCCGGCTTACCTTTATCAAAGACGAAACTGAATGGACAGGCACCAAGGTTATTTTTGAAATTTCCCGCGAAGGGGAAAAAACCCGGCTTATTTTTACCCACGAGGGTTTGGCTCCCGAAGTAGAATGCTATGGTGCCTGTGCTCCGGCCTGGACCCAGTATGTGCAGCACAGTCTGTTTCAACTGATCACAACAGGTAAAGGAGACCCCAATCTTGAAGGAAGGAGGATAGAGCCGGTTGCCGCGAAGCAATAACACCGAAAGCAGTTTCTGCATCCCTGTCTTTTAATCAAACTGCACACGGATATTCCGACCGGCTTTTTAGTTGAAACCTGCGGCTGCAACTGCGGCAGGTTGGTCGTCCCGGCACGACCAACCTGTCGGGGGTTGATGCGGCGTTCCTTAAAATTCATTTTTACCTGCCCCGATTTGCTGGATATCCCGTATATTAGTCGTCAAAATAAATCCGATCTCATGTTGAAAACTAATATTGGAATGAAGATGACCTGCAAAAAGACGCTGTACACGTTAATTCTGTTCGTGTTCGTTGTGAATGCCTGCAACAGCCCGGCAGTTGTTCCGCAGACAGACCCGCTGCCAAGAAGCATACCCGAGGCTGAGGGAGTCTCTTCGCTGGGAATACTCGACTTTCTGGAGGCTGCAGAAAACAGTAAACACGAGCTTCACAGTTTTATGTTCCTGCGTCACGGGAAAGTGATCGCGGAAGGTTGGTGGAAACCCTATTCCCCTAATCTGAGGCATACGATGTATTCCCTGAGCAAAAGCTTTACCTCAACGGCGGTAGGTCTTGCCGTCAGGGAGAAATATTTAACGGTCAATGATCCCGTTATTTCGTTCTTTCCGGAAGATCTTCCTGACAGTGTCAGCCCCTTTCTGGCCGACCTGAAGGTGAAGGATTTATTGACTATGTCGGTGGGACAGGAACCTGAGCCAACCACGGCCATTGCCGCAAACGACAGCAACTGGGTGCGGGCTTTTCTGGGAACCCCGGTGGTCCATGATCCCGGCACAAAATTTCTTTATAACTCAATGGCCACTTACATGCTGTCGGCTATTGTGCAGAAACAGACAGGGAAGACCGTACTTGAATACCTCAAGCCACGATTGTTTGTACCGTTAGGCATTGAAGGAATGGACTGGGAAGTTGATCCGATGGGGATCAATACCGGTGGCTGGGGACTGCGTATCAAAACAGAAGACATGGCCAGGTTCGGGCAATTATATCTGCAAAAGGGAAAATGGGGCGAAGAGCAGCTCCTTCCGTCTGAATGGGTGGAGGAAGCTACGACCGGAAAAATCATGCAGCGCCCTGAGCTTTCCGATGCGGAGAAGGACTCCAACGACTGGGCTCAGGGATACTGCTACCAGTTTTGGCGTTGCCGGAACAATGCCTACCGGGGAGATGGAGCGTTTGGCCAGTTTATCATCGTGATGCCCGATCAGGATGCGGTCGTTGTGCTGACATCAGAGACCTTCGACATGCAGGGAGAACTGAATCTGGTATGGGATCATCTGCTGCCGGCAATAAAAGAGGGTACACTGCCCGAAAACAAAGAGCTCGCTGCGAATCTGGAGCGCAAACTGAATGCACTTGCACTTCCGCTTGTCAAAAAAGAGACTGATTATTCGACCGGCTTACCGGTTTCAACTAAAACGTATAAGCTCGGGCCCAATAGCCAGTTGATCGACACCTTGCTTGTTCAGTTTCGTACCGACACCTGTCATCTGATCCTTAAAGGAAAGCAGGGCGGCAGCAAACTGACTTTTGGCGCAAACAAGTGGATAATCGGCGAAACATCCAGACGCGGACCAAACTTGCTGCATGGAGCGAAGGCCCATTTCGAGGGACTTTCCAATCCTATTGTCGCGGGTAATTATGCCTGGAAAGATTCAGCTTCCGCAGAACTGGTATTGCGCTACATTGAAAGCCCTCACCGGGAAATTCTCAGGTGTACCTTTAATCCGGATCATGTTGAACTCCGTATCCGG
>CAZOYZ010000113.1:0-5491 GCA_964584045.1 uncultured Prolixibacteraceae bacterium
TCGAACGCTTCATCCCTGAAGGTGACCGGCAGCCAGATATAGCGGGAATCGTCCAGATCGGTTTTGTTCCATTGGTCAAACATCGCAATAAACTGCCCGTCTGCGCCGGCTACCGGTAAAACAAACGTGCATTGCGAGCGAAAGGTTACCCCGGCATCCGGACCCGTACAGGGATTTCCGATCACCGTCCATTCTCCCAGTATCGAGTCGGCAACTGCATATTCGGCCGGGTTGGGATCCCATCCGGTGCATCCGGAGGTGATCATGTAGTATTTTCCCCGGTGCTTAAAAACAGCCGGCGCCTCCCTGGAGCGGTCAATAAAGATCCTTTTATAAACCCCTGAGGGTTCGGTGTACGCATCATTTAAAAGACTGATATACATCGTCTTGTTCCATTCGGAAGAAGCGATATGATAGGCGCGTCCGTCATCATCCTTAAAAAGCGTCTGATCGCGGCTGTCCTGTCCGTTTGGCTTCATCGAGCCCAGATAGGTGAACGGTCCGGTGGGCGTGTCACTGGCAGCGACACCCGCTCTCGCTTTTTCATAATCAGGACTTTCAACGTGCAGCCACATCACAAATTCGCGGGTTTTTTCGTTATAAATGACCTTTGGCCTTTCGATGACCTGCGAAGGATGCAGATCGGAGGCCGGATCACCGGGAACGGGAGGCAGCACAATGCCTTCAAATTTCCAGTTCACCAGGTTTTTCGAGGAATAACAGGAAACACCTCCGGCTTCCGTGCGCCAGCATTCCCAGGTCTTTACCCACTCCAGTCGGTAGGTGGGATCTCCCTTGAATTCACCGTACCAGTAATAAACGCTGTCGTGAAAAAGGATACCCGCGCCATGTGCATTGATCACCTGGCCACCGGTGTCGCGCCAAACTTCCCCGTTGATCATGGCCTTCTCCTTCACAGGTTCACAGCCAGCGGCCAAACCGGTCAGGATTAAAAAAGTCAATCCGCAAGTCTGAAAAAAACTTCTGTCTCTCATCTCCGGCTAATCTTTATTATTGCGTGGTTAATATGATTTCTGTTTCCGGCAGACCTTCTGCCCGGGCACGAAGTCTGATCTTACCGGGAGCTCCGCCGGGCCGTATGATCGCGAGGGCTTTCCCGCTGAAAAGCTTCGGTGACAGCGAGCGGAAGCTTTTCATATCGACCGGAGAAGCATTTCCTGTCCCTGCCAGCGTACCTTCGCCTGAGATCCTGAGCCAAACCCGGTTTTGGGCATCCGGAACAACGTTCCCCTCCTGATCCAAAGCTTCGATTTTCACATAAATCAGATCGTCGGTCGATGCCCTGACCGGATTGCGGTCGGCAAGCAGGCGAAGGGTTGACACGGCTCCGGTGGTTCTCAGTTCAGCCGATACCTCACTGTTTCCTTTCCTAACTGCTTTCAGGGTTCCCGGTTCGTAGAGAACGGCAAAGGAAGCGGTATAAACATCATTTACCGCGATGCGCCTTTCGCCAATCCTTCTTCCGTTCAGGTAAAGGAGCACGTCTCCCGGCTTACTGTAAACCCGGACGATTAGCGGCTGTCGCTCATGCCCTTTCCAGTTCCAGCTCTGCCGTTCATCGGGCCATCCCCAATAACTTGTCTTTTCAAGGCTGTCTGGGTGAACGGGCTTTTGAACGGCTATTGCAAGCTGCCGTTCGCCCCAGAGCACATCCCGTAAAAAGGATTGCGGCTTTTCATCTCCGCAGATATCGATATCCCCGCACCAGGCGTTAAACCAGGGCCATCCCATAAACTGCGGGTCTTTTTCATCCCGTCCAAGTACCGCGGTATGGCCGATCCCGGCTTCACCCAGGTAATCCATGGCTGTCCAGACAAAATCACCGATGATATAGGAGTGCGCTTCCACCAGATCCCAATTTCGGGCGGCTTCCCCGGGCACCGACTCGCTGCCGTACATGACCCGCTCCGGGAACCGGGCGTGATCTTTTTCATATTCATACCACATGTAATTGTAGCCCGCCACATCCAACATGCTGAATGCCGCTTTGGAGTCGGCCCACGTTTTGCCGGGATTGTCCCAGAAATAATTTACGGCTGCAGTAACAGGACGGGAAGGATCGAGTTGACGGATGACCGAGATCAGTTTGCGGGCAATTTCCACGCCGGCCGAATCGGCTCGCTCAGGAATTTCATTCCCGATGCTCCACAAGATCACCGAAGGATGGTTCCGGTCGCTCCGGATCATCGCAGTCAGGGCCTGCTTATGATCCTCCGCAAAAAAGCGATGATAATCGTCCGGATTTTTGGGCTTTTGCCACTGATCAAACGCCTCATCGATCACCGCCAGACCCTGCTGATCGCAGGCATCCAAAAATGCTTTTGAAGGCGGGTTATGCGCGCACCTCACCGCATTAAAGCCATTTGCCTTCAGAAGTTCCACCTTCCGTTCTTCCGCGCGGCTGATTGCCGCGGCACCCAGCAAGCCGTTGTCATGATGCAGGCAGCCTCCTTTTAATTTTAAAGGCACACCGTTTAGCAGAAAGCCCTTTTCTGCTGAAAACGCGATGGTGCGGATCCCGAACGGGACCTCATCACGGTCTTCCGTCCCATCGTCCGCACGAAGACTAAACCGCGCGGTGTAGAGAACGGGTGAGTTTACTGACCAAAGCTGCGGGTTTGCGACAGTAACCGGTTTGACCAGGCAGTAAGTCTGCCCCGCAGACAAAACAAGGGTATCGGTGATCGCCGCGATCTGATCGCCTGAGGGCGAAATAATTTCTATCCGGATTTCTGTCTTTCTTTTTTTACGTGTTTTATTGCAAATCTCCGTGTAAACCTCCGTCGCTGCGGTTCGGGAGCTGATCTTTTTGGTGTGGACCCAGGCCGCGTGGCCTTTAAAGTACACCTCTCCCGTGTGGATCAGCCACACCTTGCGGTAAATGCCGGAACCGGAATACCACCGGCTGTTTTTTCCCCGATTGACTACCCGGACGGCCATTATGTTTTCTTTCCCGGGAATTACAAATTCACTGATGTCACATGTAAATGGCGTATATCCATTTACATGAGCAACCGCTTTTCTGCCGTTTACCCATACCTCACTCTCCATGTAAACGCCCTCAAATAACAGTTCATAATGGCCTGTACCATCTCCGGCAGCAAAACTCCGCCGGTACCACCCTTCTCCCCCGGTGGTGAATCCCGTCGCTCCCTGACCGATGCTTTCCTTTGAAAACGGGCTTTCGCCGCCTTCATCGCGAAGCTCTCCGGCGCTCCAGTCGTGCGGCAAGCAGACCATTTGCCAGGCTGAATCGTCAAAGTCCCGGAGGTGGGCGTTCGCTGAAGGCCCCTGATGGAACTTCCAGCCCGGATCGAGCGACACCTCCCTGAGTGAACCGGTCTGAGCCTTTGCCGTGAGCGAAAGGACAACCGCCACGGCATACCCGGTATATCTGATTTTATGAAGCATTTCCTCTTTTTAAGTTAACGAATCGCAAGCGGGCAACACCATCAGGCAGAACATGTCCCCGGCGTCAATAAAACAACAAAGCTGTTTCATAAGACCCGGCACCAAGGCCGGGTCTTAATGGATGTTCGGGGAATTTTGCTTTAATTATAACCGGGATTCTGTATTAAAGCCGTGTTTTTCTGCATTTCATTGTAATCGACCGGAATAAAATAATGGCTGTTTTTCCAGGCATGCTTTTCAAAGACGAAAGAATTGAAGGTGTTATTTTCATAGTTCACACCCAGCGCATCTCCATAGGCTTCGGCAGCGATCATCCAGCGGCGGACGTCAAAGAACCGGTGCGATTCCCAGGCCAGTTCAACCCGGCGTTCGTTGCGGTACCGGGCAAGTAACGTTTCACCCGTTTCACTTTCCGGGATGTCGGGCATTCCTGCACGTTCACGGATCAGGTTCATCGCATCGCGGGCCAAACCATCTTCACCCAGGCCCAGGCAGGCTTCTGCATAGTTTAACAGCACCTCTGCGTAACGGATCTGGATGTAAGGCTGCGGCTGGCGGTTCCCGAAATAATAGTCATTTTGTCCGGGCGAAATAAATTTTTTGATGTAATAACCGGTGGTGTTGCCGCCATTGCTGTCGGTTCCGGTAATGTCGATCGTCACCGGACTGAGCGACCCCCAGGAATTATAATACCAGGACGCCCCGTGGTGAAGGATTGTGGCATAAAAACGGGGGTCGCGGTTGGCATACGGATTATTTTTCTGCGACTGAAAGTTGAAGGCAGTTCCGTCGGCATTTTCAAAGGCATTGGCCAGATTTGCCGTGACCTGGTTCAGCCCCCAGCCTCCATACGATGGCGTTCCGCACACCCAGGCCAGCCAGTCGGTGGCCCAGTAAGGGCTTGTTACTTTATCGTATTGGGTAATGAAAATCTGCTCATTCGATGACATTTGCAGAAACAATTGCCGGAAGTTCTCGGCGGGATCTTCAAATCCCTTATAAAGACCGGCTGTTCCCAGATTAATCACCGCTCCGGCAGCATTCTTAGCTGCAAGGTAACGCTCCGTCTGACTTCCGTCGGTATAGGCAATCAGTTCCGGATGGGCATAACCTGACGCCCATGAACCTTGCTGATTATACAGGTCGCTGGCGGCGTACAGCAACACCCGCGACTTAAGGGCCAGCGCCGCCGCTTCCGTTGCCCGGGTTTTGTCGGTCTGTTCGCTCAGCTTATTGTCAGCGACAGCCGCATCCAGATCGTCCACGATAAAACTGACCGTCTCTGCGAACGTGTTCCGGGGAATGTTGTAATCCTCGCCCACATTGATCACCCGGTCGATCAGCGGCACGCCGCCGTACTGGGCCATCAGCAGATAATAAAAGTAAGCACGCAAAAAGTGCACTTCCCCTGTAAGCTTCTGTTTATAAGCTTCATCGGTAAATTGAGCCTCTCCAATCCTGGAAAAGAAAAGGTTGCAGGAGCGGATGTTGGAATAAACCGATTCCCACCACCAGTTCTCCATGCAGGTTGCCCAGTTATTGGCAAACGCGCCCTGTTCTTCAGGCGTCATCGTGCTGGTCAGCACCCGGGTAACGACCCCGTCGTTCTGGATCGGCACCGCTTCGTCAACCAGCGACGCAGTCATGTACCACTGGTACGGATACGGAATGCCTTCGTACATGTGAAAGACAAAGCTTTCGATCAGCGCGGGACTGCTCCATACGGCTGCATCATCATATTTATCGCCGGGAACCGTGTCCAGGTAATCATCACAGGAAGAAAAAACCAGGGTAAAGGATAATAGTATAAGTGGAACGATGCGTTTCATTTGTGTCTGTTTTAGAATTTAACGGTTATACCGGCTGTTACAATTTTCTGAAGGGGATATCCCTGGCCTGCAAAACCATCGCCTTTGGCTTCCAGTTCAGGATCAAGATCTTTCATGTCGGGCGCCCAGGTGAACAGATTCAGTCCGCCTACATGGATACGGAGACTTTCCAGTCCGATCTTACCGGCCATGGCCGAAGGAATGGTGTACCCTGCCTCCAGGTTCTTCAG
>CAZOYZ010000113.1:5591-12563 GCA_964584045.1 uncultured Prolixibacteraceae bacterium
CCTCCGGTCAGGGTAGGTACCACATTTTTATAGATCCGCTTCATATCGTCGCCGGTGATCTGCTGATCGCCGCTTACGTCTTTAAAAATGACATCGCCGGTCCGGGCCTCTTCCAGGTGGGGATAATGATCCAGGTCGGCCTGATCATGAAAAATGCCGATCGCTTCATAATACAGACCCGACTGCATGGGATGTCCGGTCTGTTTCTGCCAGTCAAGCGCGCCTTCGGCTTCATCAAAAAACAACACTTTGTTTTTGGCGAACCCACCGTTCAGGCCAATCCGGTAGTTCAGTTTATTGATCCTGTCGGACCAGGAAAGTTCGAAATCAAAACCCTTGTTCCGCACTTCCCCCAGGTTGATATCCGGAAGGATGCCGGACATGCCGGTCATTGAAGGCACCGATGCGGTCTGGGGGATAAGGATCTTGCTGCGCAGGTTGTTAAAGTAGTCGGCCGTAACCGAAAGTCTGTCGTCAAACAACGTCATATCCAGTCCCACGTCAGTTTGCCGGGCTTCTTCCCACTGGGCCTTCACGTTACCTGCCAGGCTTTCGTAGTACGCGGCATGTGTAGCCTGATCGGCCGTGACAAAATAACGCCAGAACAAGGAGTACAGCGAATAAAACTGGTAGGGATCGATCAGGTCGTTCCCGGTTTTGCCCCAGGAAGCGCGCAGCTTCAGGTTACCGATCATGCTGCCGGCAGCGCTTTCCTTCCAGAAATTTTCTTCCGAAATCCGGTAGGCAACCGATACGCCCGGGAAAAATCCCCAACGGGTATCGGATGCAAATTTGCTCGATCCCTGATACCGCCATACGAATTCAGCGATATACTTGCTGCCAAAGGCATAGTTGACCCGGCCGAAGTAGTTCAGCCACCGGTTTGTTCCCGGATTGGAGCCATTCGCATACTGTGCCCCGGAATCGCCGAAATTCAGTTCAGCAGGAAAGCTGCTGGTGAAATTTCTCCTCTCGGCCGAAAACCAGTTCGAGTTGTTCTCGATCGCCTCCACACCGGCCAAAAGATTTAAATCGTGAACTTCGTTAATCGTCCGTTGATAGGAAATAAGCGCGTTGATCAGGTACTCCTTGCCGATATCAAGCTGCTGGGTCAGCCGTGACGATCCGTACGCGCCCTTTACCAGCGAAGGCAGATTATCTGATCCCAGTGTGGTTCCGTCCCAAGTGTACAACTCATAGAGCTTTGAAAAATATTTCTGATAGTTCAAACCCCTGTCGACCGCGCCGGTGGCTGTAAGTGAAAGCCCCTCCACCCAGGGAATTTTGACATTCAGTTTGGCATTGACGTTAAACACGTAATTGTCGCTTTCGTTGGTCCCTGCAGCCCGCGTGGCCTGAACAACCGGGTTGTCCTGTGTCGTGACATCAAGCGGCGGACCGGGAAGGCCGTTGGGCCACACCGCCACCTGGGTGGGCAGGCCCGTCATCAGGTTCCGGAAAATATTAGCCGACGAAGCCGTGGGAAAATCACGCTGCTCCAGGCGCAGGCTGGCATCGACCGATAAGCTGATGTAATCGTTTATCTTCCCGTCTATATTGGCGCGAAGGTCGTGCTGGTCGTATTTGCTGGCGCTGTTTTTGAAAAAGCCGTCCTGATGGCGCGTCGATAAGGATACGAATGTTTTCAGGTTCTCATTTCCTCCCGACAGGGAGATGTTGGCATTGCTTTGCATGGACCACGATTTCAGCACCTGATCGAACCAATCGGTATCCGGATAACGCCATAAGTCGCTCCCGTCGGCAAATTTCGCAATTTCAGCATCGGAGTACGTCGGGGTTTTATCGTCGTAAGCGTCGATCTCGTTAACCAGCGTGGCATATTCGGCCGAATTGGTCAGCTCGGGTATCACCGTTGGCCGTGACCAGCCCGATACAAAGCTGGCTGTAACCGCCAGTTTGCCCGCACTGCCGCGTTTGGTGGTCACCAAAATGACACCATTGGCAGCCTGCGACCCATAGATCGCAGCTGAAGCGTCTTTCAGCACCGTCACACTTTCGATGGTTGCCGGGTCGATCCGTTCGAGCGAACGATTGGGAACACCATCCACCACGATCAGGGGAGAGTTGTCGTTCAGGGTACTGCGCCCCCTGATAAAAAGCGTGGCATAGTCGGAACCTGGTTCGCCGCTCTGCGCCACTGCAACCAGGCCCGGCAAAGTCCCGCCAATGGAGTTGGACACATTCATGGCCGGCGACCGGGCGATCTCGCTGCCTTTTACCGACGCAACAGCGCCCGACAAGGTCGCCTTCTTCTGCACACCATAGCCCACGATCACCACTTCGTCAACAGCCCTTGTTTCTTCGGCCAGGCGAATGTTCAGATCTTCAGCCCCGGTAATGACTCTTTTCTCGGTCTTGTACCCAATAAATGAGATCTCCAGCGTTGAACCCGTTGGAACAAGAAGCGAAAAACGCCCCCCGGCATCCGTAACAACACCGCGGGTGGTCCCGCTGATCAGGACCGTCGCGCCCGAAACCGGGCTTCCGTCCGCTTCGGTCACTGTGCCGGTAACCGTCACTTCCCGTTGTTGCCGGAATTCATCTACCCCGGGATCCGTCGCAGCCGGAGTATACCTGTTCCCGCAGACCGGCGACAGACCGGATATAACCAATAAAAGGAGAAAAAAACACAGTTGTTTCATAAGTTTGGTTATTAATAATGATGTTTCCTAATGTGTCTGCTTTTTCTTCTTCCCGGAAAAACCGGAACCCGGCTCATCGCACGAAAGGAGAAGCTTTTCTGCGAAATTACGCCATGCAGGATAAAGGGGATGACACAAAAAAACCGATTCATAACAAATTCGTGCGGAAAACCCCTCAGGCGATCCGTTTCCGCATAAATTAGCTAATTTGGTGCTGAAAATCAATGAAGAGCCGAAAATGAAACGAGCTTTATTCAGAAATTCAGGTTTCCGGGCCATCTCCCTTTTTGTCACGCTGCTGGTGTGCGTGATCGCTTTGCGGGCGCAGGAGTTCACCCATTATGATATTACCGACGGCCTTTCCAGCATCGAGGTGACCGATATCCGGGAAAATGATCACTTCATGTGGATTGCCACCTGCGACGGGCTCAACCGCTTTGACGGGGAAAACTTCAAAATATATAAACGGGAAAATGATTCGTTGAACTGTCTGACTGAAAACAATATTGAAACCCTTTTTTTTGACTCGGACGGGTTTTTATGGATCGGACTGAAAACCGGGGGAGCCGACATTTATGATCCGCGCCGCGATCAGTTTATTCACATCAGTAAAATCGTTGAGGGAAAAACACCCGCCAGGGTGATCTCCATCATGGAAGACTCCCGGAAAAACATCTGGCTCGGAAGCTGGGAAGAAGGGATCTATAAGCTCAGTCCGGCGGGAAAAAGCGAAAAACATTACACCAGCGAAGTTTATTACCCCGGGTACATCGTTTCTTCACTGATCGAGAAACCCAAAGGGTTTATCCGGATCGGAACTTATTTTGGCTGTTTCACCTATGATATTCAACAGAACACATGGATCGATCATGACCAGAAAGATAAGGCCATCACGCAATTTCTCGATACAGGCGAAGAGCATACCTTATGGGCCTCGACCTGGAATTCGGGCCTGCTGAAAATCTCCTGGCCGAAGGATCGTCCGGAGCAGATAAGCATTGCCGAACGGTTCGACGGACCGGCATACAAATCAATTTACCGGATTATCCGAAGCAACGGAAAAATCTATCTTGGTACCTGGGGACAAGGGTTAAAGGTCACCGGCAGCGAAAATCCCGGGCAGGCGATCCCGGTAAACAACGACCGTTTAGACGCGACCCTGATCAACTGCCTTTTCCGCGACCGTTACAAAAATATCTGGATCGGCACCTATGGCGGCGGAATTTTCAGGTTCATGCCCGAGAAAAAAGGGA
This sequence comes from uncultured Prolixibacteraceae bacterium, assembly GCA_964584045.1. GTDB lineage: Bacteria > Bacteroidota > Bacteroidia > Bacteroidales > Prolixibacteraceae > JBCFBK01. The sequence goes on from CAZOYZ010000113.1 coordinate 9,508, forward strand.
TTGAACACTACCCCCTCAGCGAAAAACTTCCTGCTCCGGCCACTTCACTTGCTCCCTTCGGAAAAAATCACGTTCTGATCGGCACACAAGGGGCGGGAGTTTTCCTGTGTAACCTGAAAGCAAAAAAGCTGATCCCCAAGTTCTCGAATCAGGAAAACGGAGAACTGAATAACTATATCCTTTCCATGTTTTCTGATAAAAACCTGGTTTTTGCGGGACACGACGGGATTGGACTCCCGTTTTCGATCCTCGGTAACGGAACGGATCCTTCTTTCCGTTTTAAGGAGTATTTTTCAGCTCCTCAACTGGAGAAAGTCACCGCAGTTTACCAGGCTGCAGACGGCCGGATATGGATCGGCACTAAACAAAACGGCCTGATTTCGGTAAGAATTAATCCGCTGACCGCAAAGGTAGAAGATTACCGGCATTACGATTCGTTCGGACGTGACGAGGTCACCGGTTTTGCTCCGTATGACGCGAATCATCTCTTCATTTCCTCGCACAACGGGCTTTTTCTTTTCAACACCGAAACAACGCGCATCGAAGAAAACGGGCGGATCCGGATCAACGAGATCGTTTACCGCATTGTAAAGGACGACGTCCATGGTTGTCTCTGGATCGGAACATCGACAAGCCTGCTGAGACTGAATCTGGACGATCCGCGCTCCGTCAGGCATGCATTCCCTGAAGATCTGCTGCCGCAGGGTGCGGTAAGGGCATTGATGACCGATCAAAACAACAACCTCTGGTTTGCCATTGGTGAACGGTTATTTTGCGCTGTCGGCACTGAAAAAAAGATCCGTGAAATGAATCCCGGACTGCTGGGAAATCATGCCATTCTCTCCAGTGCACGTGTCTCGTGCGAGGAGGGTGAACAGCTTATCTTCGGTACGACCGATAATCTGATCATGATCGACCCGGCCCGTGTTTTAAATCAACCTGACGAGTCGAAGATCATTTTTACCAACCTCGAGGTCAACCACCGGAAAGTGGGCGTCAACGAAAAAATTCATGGCAACGTGATCCTGAAGGAGGCCACCGAATATGTTTCATCCATCCGCCTGTCATACCGGAGCCGGTGGATCTCGTTTTCCTTTACCGAGAGCGGCCGGGATATCTACCGGAACAAATACCAGCACCGGATCGCAGGATTCAGCGATACCTGGCAGTACCTGAACCTCTCCTATCCGATCACCTTCTCGCAGCTCGATCCGGGAGAATATAAGCTTGAGATCCGTAAATACGACGGGAGTATTGAAACGCCGGTTTGCTGGTCAATGGATATTCAGATCACTCCGCCCTGGTGGAACACCCTGTGGTTCTACATACTGGCGACCATTCTGACACTTGCTGCGGCTTCATTGACGGTATTCCTGATTATCAGGCATTACCGGCAAAAACAGATCCTGAAACTGAAAGCCATTGAAAAGCAAAAAGAGGAGGAACTGCTCCGGGAGAAGGAAAGTTTTTTTACCGGATTGTCACATGATCTGCTCACCCCTTTCTCCCTGATCCTGGCCCCCGTGAACGATCTGATCAGGGAGAGCCGGGGAGACGACCCCAACCGCGAAAAGCTGGAGATCATCGGCAAAAACACCTCCTTCCTTTCGGATATCTTCGGAACGATCCTCGATTTTAAACGGGTAGAGCTTTCAGACGTCGAACTGAAGGAAAGCAAGGTCGAAATCGTTTCCTTTGCAAGACTTGTAGTAAACGCCTTTGAATACCTGGCCGGATCAAGGAAAATCACCTTATCCTTTACAGCAGATCCAGGCGAGCTCCACATCTTTACCGACAGCGTTAAGCTGGAACGGATCCTGTACAACCTGCTGAGCAATGCCATCAAATACAGTCCTGACGGAAGTCAGGTCACGGTAAATCTGAGCTATAACCGGGACGATCAGAACCTGCATTTGTCGGTCCGGGACAGCGGCCCTGGAATTGATGAAAAGCATCAGTCGCGGATATTTGAAAAGTTCTACCGTGGCCCGGAAAAACCGGACCGGCAGAATCCGCAGGGTTTCGGGCTGGGCCTCTACGTGGTCAAAAAATTCATCCATCTGCTGAACGGCGAGATCCGGGTCCACTCAGCGCCTGGCCAGGGAACGGAAATTGAGCTCATCCTTCCTGTAAAGGCAATCACACAGGACACGGCGGAAGCTGAACCCGCCCCGGGCCTCTCCGACGACACCTCCATGATCCTGATCGTCGAAGACAATGACCAGATGCGGAAGTACCTGAAGGAAAAACTTTCAACACATTTTACCATTCTGACGGCCATCAACGGAAAAGAGGCCATGGAATACCTCGACGAATATCTTCCGGAGATCATCCTCACCGATGTCATGATGCCCGAGATGGATGGTCTTGAATTATGCCGGCTCATTAAGGAAAATCAGAGGTATGCCGATATTTTCGTGATCATGCTGACTGCCAAAACGTCGGCCGGCGATGAACTTCAGGGATATAAAACAGGAGCTGACATCTACATCAAAAAGCCCTTCGATCCGGACGTCCTCCTGAACCAGATGATCAACATTCAGCATACGAGGCAACACCGGAAAACCCAGTTATTATCGCGGTTGGTATCAAACGAAGGGAATGAGATCGAATTCGACCCGAAAGAGACGTTTTTAAAACGTTCCATGCAGGTCATTGAAGAACATCTGATGGATGCCGAATTTAAGATCGACGAATTCGCTGCCCGGATGAATATGAGCAAGACCGTACTGCACCGGAAATTCAGGTTACTGGTCGGCCAAACCCCCAATCAGTTCATCAGGCTGGTCCGTCTGCGAAAATCGGTGGAACTGCTGCGGAACAGCGATCACACCATTGCTGAGATCGCTTATCTGACCGGCTTCAACCAATCCCATTACTTCATTAAATGCTTCAGGGAAGTCTACAATGAAACACCGAAAAACTTCAGACAACGGAAATAGATTCTGCCGTGCGGTGAAGCCGATCTGACGAAGGATGCCTTGCGCCGCGTTATAAGATCATCGCGGGCGGGATTGAAGTTGTCGGCCGAATCCGCCATAAGGCATTGAATTACC
>CAZOYZ010000114.1:0-162 GCA_964584045.1 uncultured Prolixibacteraceae bacterium
TTTGGAAAATCAATCCGGGAACAAAATGGCAAAGGCAGAGGAATATGCCCGCAGGGAACAGGAGTTGTTTGAGGAGATCGTCATCAAAAACGAGGAGATCTCTCCCGGAGTTTTTTTGCTCTCGGTGAAACGGCAATTCGACTTTATTCCGGGGCAGGTGGT
>CAZOYZ010000114.1:172-7806 GCA_964584045.1 uncultured Prolixibacteraceae bacterium
GGCTGTCGACCACCGGGAGCCTCCCAGGATCTACAGTATTTGCAGCGGGGACAGGGATGCAGAATTGCGCATTCTGTTTAACGTCAAGGAAGGAGGTTGTCTGACGCCCCAACTGGCCTTGCTGAGACCCGGCGACCGTGTGCTGGTGAGCCGGCCATACGGCGGGTTCAGGGGCGCCGGTGGCCGGGCGTGGTGGATTGCCGCGGGAACAGGGATCGCCCCTTTTTACAGCATGCTCCGTTCAGGACTGGGACAGGACAAGGTTTTGGTACACGGCGTAAGTTATCTCAGCCAGTTTTACTTCCGGGAAGAGCTGGAACGCGAACTTGGCCCTGACTACAGGCGCTGTTGCACACGCGAAACGTCGGATGGCGTGTTTCCCGGACGCGTGACCGGCTACCTGAGAAGTCAGAAGCAACTGCCGGCTGATATATCCTTTTTTTTGTGCGGTAAACCTCTGATGGTGGTTGAGGTACGCGATCTGCTTATCTCCGGGGGGATCCCCTACGAAAATATCGTTGCTGAAATTTATTTTTAACTTTGCCTCAAAATGTGCGATGATGGCGAAGGAACCTTTATTTGGAAAGACGCTGGAAGAACTTCAGGCAGTATGCGCGGGATTGGGACTTCCGGGGTTTACCGCGAAACAATTGGCCGACTGGCTGTACAAAAAGCCGGTAAGCTCGATCGGAGAAATGACCAATCTTTCCAAGAAGGCCAGGGAAGCTCTCCACGAAAAATATGACTTTGGATTGATTGGTCATACCCGTGTTCAGGAAAGTAAGGACGGCACCAGGAAATACCTGTTCCCCACCCTGCAGGGGCAGTTTATCGAAACAGCCATGATCCCTGAACGTACCCGTACAACCGTTTGTGTTTCCTCACAGGTGGGCTGCAAAATGGGATGCCTGTTCTGTATGACCGGCAAACAGGGTTTCCAGGGGCAGCTTACTGCCGGGGAGATCATCAACCAGGTGCGGAATATTCCTGAATGGGAACAGGTGAGCAATATCGTTTACATGGGGATGGGTGAGCCGTTCGATAATCTGGATGAAGTGTTGAAGAGTACCCTAATATTGACCAGCGACTGGGGTTTTGCCATGAGTCCCCGGCGCATTACGGTATCGTCGGTTGGCATCGTTCCCGGATTGATCCGGTTTTTGAACGAAAGCGAGACCCACCTGGCGATCAGCCTGCATACTCCCTTTCACGAAGAGCGCCGGAGACTGATGCCTGTGGAGATCGCCTATCCGCTGGATGAGGTACTTGATGAGATCCGCAGGTGGGATTTTGGCCGTCAGAGGCGGGTTTCATTTGAATACATCGTTTTTCACGGATTGAATGATACTCCGCGGCATGTGAAGGAAATGGCGCGCATTCTCAACGGGATCAGGTGCAGAGTCAACCTCATCCGGTTCCATCCGATACCGGAAACGCCCCTCCGCGGCACCGACGAAACGGCGCTGCAGGAATTCAGGGACGCCCTTCAATCCAGGGGGATTACCACCACCATCCGCGCCTCACGCGGCCAGGATATTTATGCCGCCTGCGGTCTGCTCTCCACGAAAGAGCTTTTGAGTCGCGAGCCGTGAGTCTTGAGTCGCGACTTAAAAGCATGGTCTCACTATCCGCTCACCACTCATGACATTTTTAACATTTTAACCCGGCGTTTCTGCAAATAAAAATAAAAGCCAATTGAATCAAATTTCATAACTTGCATGTTCTTTGGAAAGAAAAAGATATGGAAAAGCTTTTGTGGTCAAAAGGGATTTTCAGGAATAAGTTGGTGATCACCCGCGGCAATGAGCAGATCGGGGTCATCAGCTGGAATAATTTTTTCAGCTCCAATGCCATTGCCACACTGAACGGACGCGGTTTTATTCTTACCCGTGATTATTTTTTATCAAAGCTTGAAATACAGGATGCCAATAATCATGACGTGTTGGGATCGATCATGATCAATCTGTTTAATCCAAGAAGCGACCTGATCATTAACCGGAAGCGCTTCGAGCTGGAAATCAAGAACTTTTGGCAATCGCGCTGGGCCTGGAAGTTTAACGGACAGGAAATTATCACCTTTCAAAGCAATGAACTGCTATCGAAAGACAGGGGGGAAATTGATATTTATACGGCAAATGCCGAGGAAGTCGAAATTCTGATCCTGCTTGGTCTTTTTATCAGGAACCAGTTGATCTTGTTTATGCTGTTTCTGCTTCTTCTTGTCGTTTTTGTAGTGATCACGTGAACGGAGAACGGAGACCGGAAACTGGAGACCGGAACCCGAAGGCCGGGAAATGGTTAAATGATTGAAATGAAGGTGAAATAGCTCAAAGCCCGGAGCTAAAAGTTTCCTCTGCTTTGCTAAAGCGGATTTAAAGATTACATTTGTTGTGACCTTTTCACCCGAAAAGGTGTTATGATTTTTTCAGTAAGTATAATTGAAATGGCCAAAAACAAGATAACAATAGGGATCACCCACGGCGACATTAACGGGATCGGTTACGAAGTGATCATGAAGACATTAAGTGATCCGAGGATCCTGGAGATGTGTACTCCTGTCGTATATGGATCTCCCAAAGTAGCAGCTTACCACCGGAAGGCGCTCAATATGGAGGTTTTTAACTTTAATTCGGTGAGAAATGCGGCTGAAGCTGATTCACGCAAGGTCAACATCGTGAATTGCATTGACGATAACATCAGGGTCGAGCTTGGGAAAATCTCGGAAGTGGCAGGTGAAGCTTCGTATATGGCGCTGGAGGCCGCCGTTTACGATCTGAAAGCGGGAATAATCGATGCGTTGGTGACAGCGCCGATCAGCAAAGACAATATTCAAAGTGATAAGTTTAACTTCCCGGGTCATACGGAATTTCTGGCTGAGCAGTTCCACACCGACAATTACCTGATGCTGATGGTCAGCGAAATGATGAAGATCGGTGTGGTAACCGGACACGTTCCCGTTGCCCGGGTACCCTCCCTGATCACGAAAGAAGCGATAGTTAAGAAACTGCGTATTATGGCTGCTTCGCTGGAACAGGATTTCAGTATCAAGAAAGCGAGGATAGCCGTATTGGGACTGAATCCGCATGCCGGGGACGGAGGATTGCTGGGGCAGGAAGAGAACAACATCATTACCCCGGCGATCGAGCAGGCGAAAGAGCACGGAATACTGGCCATCGGACCTTATCCGTCCGACGGGTTCTTCGGTTCGGGCGACTACGCGAAATTTGACGGTATTCTGGCAATGTATCATGATCAGGGGCTGACCCCCTTTAAAGTGATCTCATTTGAAAAAGGGGTGAACTACACCGCCGGGCTCCCCGTGGTCAGGACTTCCCCGGCACACGGAACCGCATTTGATATAGCCGGAGAGGGTAAAGCTTCACCCGATTCGTTCAGGGAGGCCCTGTATATGGCAATTGATATCCATAAAAACCGGGCACTGCATAAGGAGATCAGCAAAAATCCACTGAAGAAGTTTGAGATCAACCCGAATCAGGTGGACGAAAGTGTGGATTTTGTGGATGAAGAACCTGCTCTTTAAACCCGCAGAACCATGTTTGAGTACATCCACGGGCCGTTAACCGGGCTGACCCCTGCCAATGCGGTGATTGAAGCCGGATCGGTGGGCTATTTCATCCATATTTCGTTAAATACGTATTCAAAGATCAACGGGAAAGAAGAGGTTAAACTGTTCCTGCATCAGGTGATCCGGGACGATGCCCACCTTCTTTACGGTTTTGCCGATAAATCCGAGAGGGAGCTTTTCCGGTTTTTGATCTCCGTAAGCGGTATCGGCTCCAATACGGCGATGATGATGCTTTCGTCGCTGCTTCCCGATGAGATCAGGAAAGCAATCCTTGAAGAAAATGTGCATCTGCTGAAGAGTGTCAAAGGAATCGGCGCAAAAACGGCCCAGCGGATCATTATCGACCTGAAAGATAAGATCGGCAAATCGCCGGCAAGCGACAAGATCCTGATGACCACGACCGACAATCAGGCAAGGGAAGAAGCCTTGTCTGCACTGGTGATGCTGGGATTCCCCCGGAAAAGTGTGGAGACCGAACTGGATAAGATCATCAGGGCCAACCCCGGACTAACCGTGGAGAAGATGATAAAAATGGCACTGAAAGGATTATAAATGGGTAAAGCCCTGTGACAGGTAGTTTGGTACAAAATTGAGCCGGATGGAAAGAAGGGATATTGAGATCATGGCCCCGGTAGGGTCGTACGAATCACTGGCTGCGGCCATTCAGGCCCGTGCGGGATCGGTTTATTTTGGTGTGGAACAGCTGAATATGCGCGCACGTTCGGCCAATAATTTTACGCTGAACGATCTGAAGAATATCACAGTCAGAGCCCATGAGCGGGGAGTAAAGACCTATCTGACCGTGAATACCATCATTTTTGACAATGAACTGGACAAGCTGCGCCGCATTATTGATGCCGCGAAAGATGCAGGCATCTCAGCAGTTATCGCGGGCGATATGGCAGCGATCCTGTATGCCCGTTCTGTGGGGATGGAAGTTCACATGTCGACTCAGGTCAACATTACGAATTTGGAAGCCGTCCGATTCTATTCCTCCTTTGCCGATGTCATGGTACTGGCCCGGGAGATGAACCTCGGGCGGGTGGGAGAGATCAGCCGGCAGATCCGTGAACAGGATATCCGCGGTCCCAAAGGAGAAGCAGTGAGGCTCGAACTATTCGTCCACGGGGCCTTGTGTATGGCCATCTCGGGGAAGTGCTACCTGAGTCTGCACGAGATGAATACGTCGGCCAACCGCGGCAATTGCATGCAAACCTGCCGCCGCGCTTATCTGGTGACGGACAAGGAAACGGGCGCAGAGCTGGAAATTGACAATGAGTATATCATGTCGCCCAAGGACCTGAAAACGATCCACTTCTTGAATAAGATACTGGACGCGGGAGTGACCGTGCTGAAAATAGAAGGAAGGGCCCGTGCCCCGGAGTATGTGAAAACAGTGGTTCAGTGTTACAATGAAGCGGTCGATGCTTATTTTGACGGTCAGTTTACCCCGGAAAGGATCGCTGCCTGGGACAGGCGTTTAAGTACCGTGTTTAACCGGGGTTTTTGGGACGGGTATTACCTCGGACAGCGGCTGGGTGAATGGAGCGGAAATTACGGGTCACTGGCGACCGAACGCAAGGTCTATCTGGGCAAAGGCATGAATTATTTTCCCCATATCGGTGTGGCCGAGTTTAAGATGGAAACAGGAAGCCTGAAGACCGGCGACAAAATTTTGATCACCGGCCCGACCACCGGTGTGGTCGAAGCTGAAGTCACGGAGATCCGGGTCGACCTGAAACCGGTCGCCGAAACCAAGAAAGGAGAATATTTTTCGATCCGGGTCAGCCAGAAGATCCGCCGGTCGGATAAGCTGTATAAATTAGTAGCGAGTCGCGAGTCGCGAGTAGTGAGTAGCGAGTAATAATAAGTCGTAAGTCGTAAGTCGTAAGAAGGAAAGGTTTTTGCGGTTAAAGCCTTTGTGGCAGCCGGTGCTTATGTCTCTCTGAAACTTTTTCCGGTCTTGTGTCTTGTGTCTTGATACTTGATACTTTCTTATTACTTTTGCAAAAAACGGTGTATGCGCAAGATCATTCTCCTGGTCATTATCGTCCTTGTTGTCATTCTTGCTCTTGGAGCGGGGTGGTTTTTTACGCGACGTCAAACCAAAAGCTACACGGAGAATTCGGCGTTTAAAGCGATACCGGTTAAAACTCCTCTGGTAATCGAGATTACGGATATTCAGGCATTTCTGCAGAAATTTGAAAGTGAAAGCCCGTTGATCGCTCTGGTGAGGGAAATGCCCGGGTTGCAGGCTTTTCGTGAAGATGTGGCTGGTTTAAAAGCGCTTTTGGCAGGTAACAAAGCATTGAGCGGGATGCTTGCAAAGAGACCCGTGTTGGCGGCGTTTAACCCCGAAGGCAAAGATAACATTGGGTGTTTGTTTGCATTAAGCCTTGAAAATCGTGCCGAGAAGTCGGAGATGATAGGTTTTATAAAAGACTATTCCGGCAGTGGAGCAGGCACCCTGACAAAACGCGTCTATGATGACGTGGAGATTTACAGGCTGAAAAAGGGGGAAGAGGAATATCATTTTGCCGAAAGCAACGGTATCTTCCTGTTCAGCCGGTATGCTCTGTTCGTCGAAGAAGCGGTGCGCCAGATCCCGGCAGGCAACCTTCTGGAACAGGAACAATTCAAAAGCCTTTACAATACGATCGGGAGTAACTCTGATTTTAATGTCTTTATCTATCACGAAAAAATTCATCAGCTCCTGACGAAAATCACTTCGCCTTCGTTCAGACAGGCCCTGCAGATTTTTGCACGTTTTGCCGGCCGTACCGAGATCGACGTCAGTCTGAACGAGACAGAGGTTTTACTGGGCGGATTTAGTTTTTCGGACCAGGCCGGTCCTAATTACCTTAGTGTTTTCAGGGATCAGGAAGCCGAACGATTTAACCTGGAGAAGATGATCCCTTCGGGGATCAGCGCTTTCCTGTGCCTGAACCTGTCTGACTTTGGGAACTATCAGGACGATTATAACGAGTTCCTGAAAGGGAGCCAGGGAAGTTATTACAAGAGAGAAGCCAGTCTTAAAGCACTGGATACTTACAGTGATAAACCGTTCATACCGCTTTTCCGGGATATTGCCGGAAAAGAATTCGCACTGGTCTTCGCACCGGTGACCCAAAACGAACCTTCCGCCAATCGTTTTTTTATCGCCGGCGTCAAAAGCCAGTCCCTGGCAAAAGAACTGCTCATCCCGATGCTCGAAAAGTACGCAAAAGCGAGAAAGATAAGCATGGGTAAGATGCAGTCTTCCTATCAGGTGCAGGAAGACAAAAGCATGACCATTTACGGGTTTCCCTTCCCGGATTTTCCGCGATTGCTGATGGGTGAAACTTTTTCGGCTGCCGAAAGCAATTACCTGTGTTTCTATGAAAATTACCTGATCTTTTCCGACAACATGACGGCTCTGAAAAGCTACCTGCACGATCTGACCGTATCAAAGACGCTTGCAAATGACAGCCGCTTTCGCGAATTCAATGAACAGATGGCTTCGAAATCAACTTTTTATTTCTTCCTGAATTTTCCCCGGGCTTTTTACCTCAAAAACTATTACCTGAATCAGATCGCTTCAAATGTTATTCAAAACAATGAGGAAGCAATCCGCAAGTTTTACGGGTTTGGCTGGCAGTTTTCTGCCGCTTCAGGAGAGTTTCTGAATAATATGTACCTGAAATACGATCCCGCACTGAAAGAAGAGCCTCAGGCCATCTGGCAAACCCAGCTTGATTCGGCCGTTGCCATAAAACCTCATCTGGTTGTCAATCATTATGACAAACAGAATATGGAGGTAATTGTTCAGGATGATAAAAATAACCTGTACCTGATCAACAGGGAAGGCGTCAGCCTGTGGAAAATCAAACTTCCGGGGAAGGTCCTGAGCGAAATTTACCAGATCGATTACTACCGGAACGGGAAGCTGCAGTATTTGTTTAATACCCGCGATCAGTTGCATCTGGTCGACCGTAACGGCAATTACGTGGCGAGGTTCCCGGTGAAGCTCCCTTCTCCGTCAACAAACGGCGTGGCCGTGGTCGACTAT
>CAZOYZ010000114.1:7906-11044 GCA_964584045.1 uncultured Prolixibacteraceae bacterium
CCCGGCTTTGGCAACCACCGACACGGAAGGAAAAGTGCATCTTCAGTATTTTGACGGAAAGTCTGATATCCGTGACCTCGGCCGCTTTGGGAAGGACCACTGCTTCGTGGCGGCGGATCTGAACGGCGACAGGAAGACCGATTATATCCTGGCCGACGGCCACCGGCTTTTGGCGTTTACCGATCAGGGCAAAAAGATCTTCGAGCGGAAGTTTAATGATGCTGTCACCGGCCCCCCCGTAGTTTACACCGTTGGTTCCGGGAACAAAAAGATTGGAGTCGTGTGCAGGAATGAAAATAAAATATACCTGATCGATCATAAAGGAGAGATCTGCCCCGGCTTCCCGCTGCCGGGCAATACTGCGTTCACCATTGGTTCTCTAACGCCTGGAAATCCGTATTTTAATCTGCTGGCCGGAAGCGAAGACGGCAGCCTCCTCAATTACAAGGTGGAATAAAATTGCTTATTTGAATACATGATTTGCGCTTTCTGACATTGACAGAGGTCACCTTGTCACGTAATATTGTTTTTTGAAGGAGTCATGCGTTTTTGGAGGGACTGTGCAGTTCATTCATTGATTGTCATTGGCCGGTAAAAGAGAACAATATGAAACGGAATATTTTTTTGATGATGACCACGGTGTCAGTCCTGTTTTGCCTTTTGGGTATGACCGGCGGACCTGAAAAGGCCAGTTCTGAGAGGCAAAAGGTAACAGGCAGGGCGCAGAAGACGGAACCTGCGAAGGAATATTCATGGGAGTCTGTGATGGCAAAGGCTACCACAACCGGTGACCTGATTTGGACACCCCATCCTTTTGTTTTTGAATCAGGGAATGCGGTCCGTTATATCGACTTCGAAGGAGGCGATGATCAGAACAGCGGTTTGTCAAAGGCGGAAGCCTGGAAACATCATCCGTGGGACAAGGCAGCAACGGGCAATGCCGCGAAATGGGACGGGATATGCACCTTTGTTTTTAAGAGAGGTTCGATATACCGTGGTACAATCCTGATCAGGGGATCGGGAGAACCGGGGAACCCCATCCGTTTCACCTCCGATCCTTCGTGGGGGGAAGGCGAAGCGGTCATCTGCGGATCGGTCAGGATCACGGACGGCTGGAAGAAAGGCGCTGATCATCCCGATATCCCTGATGCGGCCAACGTCTGGTTCCGTGATCTTGATTTTGCGCCGAGGACGCTGTGGATGCTCGGGGGGAAGGAAGTCACCCGTATCCCCATCGCCCGAATGCCCAACTGGAAAATATCAGATCCCGAGGACGTGAAAAGTGAATGGTGGTCGTGGGACTATCAGGGGAGCCGGCAGTATTTCCACGTGACCATGAAAAATGAAAAAGGCAAGGAGCTTGTTCTGGGTATTGACACCAAAAATCTGACGGGGCCAAAGGATCTGTACATGGGCGCCGTGGCATGGACCGAGTTTGGCTGGGTGGACGGAACGCCTTATCCATCGTATGTTCAGGGTTTTGATGCTGAAAAAAAGGGGATTGGCTTTGAAGGATATCTTGGAAGCGCGAAATCCCGTTTCATCGCCCGGCATCACCGGTATTACCTGGAAGATAAACCCCATTACCTGGATGATCCGGACGGGGAATACTGGTTCGATAAAAAAGGCGAAGGCGGCCGGTTGTATGTCAGACTGCCTCAAAATACCGATCCGAACACCGTGATCATGGAGGCCGGCAAGGAATCCACGCTCATTCATATGGAAGAGAAGGATCATATTTCCGTTTCCGGACTTTCATTCCGTTTTACAAACGTTTCCTGGGATCTCACTGAACTCCCGTGGGGAAAGGAATTTACTTTAAAGGAGCATCTTTATCCCGCCTGCATCAGGGTTTGGGGCGGCGGTCATGATATCCGCATTGCCAACTGCACGTTTTCGTATGTGAATGAGGCCGTTTACATGAAAGCGGTAAAGCCCGGTTTTCATCTTGACCGGATCGTGGTTACGGATAATGAGATCCATGACACCGATCACGGAGGTATTTCAGTGGAGGATGGGATCCTTTGGGGGTTCGATATGCCCGATGATGCCGGTCATTTGTTTGATGTCAGGATACTCCGGAATCGTATCAGCCGGACAGGGCAGCGTTCGCAGCGTGTCGGATCGTCGAATGCCGTCAACGTGATCTGCGGACAGACGGTCGAGATCGCCGGCAATATCATTGAAACACCCTGGCACGCCGGGGTCAATGTTTTCGGGGGCAAACTGGGCGGGAACCTGGGCGATATCCCGCTTTCACGGATACTGATCTATCAGAACAAAGTGACCGACGGCATCCGCACGGGCGATGACTGCGGGAATATTGAAACCTGGCAGGGCGGCGTGGCTTATGTCTATAATAATGTATCCGGCAATCCCGGCGGATTTCGCAATGCCAGTTGGATGGACGGGAAGGATAACCCCGACAAGCCGGGATCGGCACGATTTGGCATGGCCTATTACCTGGACGGGGCCTTCAAGAATTACTATTTCAACAACATCGGATGGGGGTTGAGCAAGGATCCCTGGAGTAAGGTGGGCGCCACGACCATGTTCCAGGAGATCATCAGCTATCAGAATACTTTTTTTAACAATACGGCTTATAACTTTGTAAAAGGGTCACGGCGACAGGCGCCGCAGGCGGGCAGCAACAAATATCTCGGCAACATCTGGGACGGGATCGGTGACTGGGTTTTCTGGCACACGATGCCCGCCAGGTCTCCCATCGCCGGCAACGAACAGGATGCCGGTCCGCAGAAAGACCATTACGCGCTCGAAACAAACGCTTTTTCAGGGAATGTTTTTCATGATATTACCGGGAAGTATGCTTCATTCAAACCGTCAGGACAATGGCATGAAACATTTGAAGAGACGCGTGACGTGCTCAGGGAAACGCAGGCTATCGCTTCGGATCTGGGGGTGGTCGCCTCCTTGCCGCCGATGAATAACCCGGCAAACCATGACTTCAGCCTCACGGAAAAGTCAGCGGCAACAGACATGGGCGTGAAGGTTTTTGTGCCGTGGAGTCTATATGCCATGGTGGGCGAATGGAATTTTTATCCGGCAGGGAACGATCCGGCAAAGATTCTTGATGAGCACTGGTACATGACCCCTTATTATGTAACAAGAGGAGACTAT
>CAZOYZ010000114.1:11144-12401 GCA_964584045.1 uncultured Prolixibacteraceae bacterium
TTGAGATGTATTTTAAAACAGACCCGGGAGTTACCGGTGGGGTACTGGTTAAGAAAATGGATACCGCAGGATATGCGCTCGAAGTCAATCGACGGGGAGGAGTCACATTTACGATCAAAGGCGGAGGTAAGACTGCGAAGCTGGAGAGCAAGGCAAGGATCAACGATGGCAGGTGGCACCATGTGATCGCCGAGGCAGACCGCGCCTCCGGGCGGTTAACCCTCTACATCAACGGAAGGGAGGATCGCCGCGGCAGCGCCATTGAACAGGGAATCCCGCTCAGCAACCAGGCTGATTTGTTTGTCGGGGGCACGCTATCGGGAGACTATTTAAAAGGGGCACTTGATTTTTTGCGGATAGGCCTGGGGACGCTTGCCGATTCCAGGACTGACATCGACGAACTGGTTGCCTGGCAATTCCGCGGGCCCTTTCTGAAAGATTTTGCAGGCAATGAACCTGCCGGGAAGCGCGATGCCGGCGCATTGGAAAAAAGGTAAAGATTCTAACTTATTTAATTCTTAATACTGAACAGATGAAGATAGTTCCGGTTTTGATGGCAATTCTTGGTGGAGTTGGCTGTCATACAGGTTTTTCCCAAGGTTACGAATCGGCGTCAGACACCGTTGGGCAGACTTTTTTTGAATGGCCTGAAGGGAAAAAGATGGCACTGAGCCTCACGTTTGACGACGCGAGGCTGACCCAGGCCGACAAAGGTATTCCCCTTTTGGATCAGTACGGCGTGAAGGGCACATTTTACGTGTCGCCCAAATCCTTGCTTCGGAGGACTGCCCAATGGAGAAAGGCCGTCGAAAACGGGCACGATATCGGGAACCATTCCATGGTACATCCGTGCACGGTCAATTTTGACTTTACAAAAAACAAGGCACTGGAAGATTACACGCTCGATAAAATGAGGGAAGAGCTCATCGCGGCAAACAGGCTGATCAGGGATTCGCTGGGAGTTGATGCGGTATCATTTGCATACCCGTGCGGCCAGAAGTTCGTGGGAAGAGGCACGAACACGCGAAGCTATATCCCGGTTGTGGCCTCGCTTTTTGAAAGCGGCAGAGGCTTTATGGACGAAGGTGCGAACGACCCGTTTTTCTGCGACATGGCGCAGCTCACCGGGATGGAAATGGATGGCAAAACCTTTGACCAGATCAGGAAACTCATTGAAACGGCAAAAAGCAAAGGACAATGGCTGATCCTTGCCGGGCATGAGATGAATGACGATGGCTCTCAGACGACCAGGCTTGC
>CAZOYZ010000115.1:0-2573 GCA_964584045.1 uncultured Prolixibacteraceae bacterium
GAATGATGGTAATCCCGGCTGCAGCGGCTAATGATTTCCTGAGAAAATCACGCCGGTTGTTTATGTTTTCACTCATGTGAATCGCATTGATTTAGTTATGGTACTAATTTATGGAATTGTCCGTTACAAAGAAAGACAATGACGTATAATACCAGGGGTACTAAAAGGGGTAAAAGGGTAAAAAAAGTCGTAAGTCGTAAGTAAGAAAAAGAGTAGCGAGTAGCGAGTAGTGAGTAGAGAGTAAGAACAGGAAGAAGTAGCGAGTAGTGAGTAAAGACGGAGAACGGAGAAAGAAAAGTCGTAAGTCGTAAGAAGTTAGACACAAGTATCAAGACTCAAGATACAAGATTGAAAGAGCATGGAGCATAACGAAGACGGGAAACCGGAGACCGGAAGAACAACAGCCACGATAGTAACAACAGAAACGGCGAAGCCTCCAAACGAACTGTAATCCGTTCAAACGAGAGGCGTCTAACCTTCAGCCTGAAACTTTAGCCCCTGGAGTCTTCAGTTTCATGACTCATTGTAATGCTGCGGAAATCGATGGGGTAGGGTTCCTGATAAAGTTCCTGATAGAGTTTGGCGAAATGATCGTAAACGGTATGGGCGAGGCTCAGCTTTCCCTGGTGGGTGAGCATGACCAGTTTTTTGTTCATCGCGGGCTCATTCAGCGGATCATGAAGACTGATCACGTCTGCGATTTCATACACCAGCGCGGTGTATCTTATTTCATTGACGTGGTTCAGAAAGGATGTTCCCAGTTCAATGATCCGGTCGCTCATTTTGCTGAGGCAGGGATCGAGCCAGGATTCACTCATATTGGAAAAGAGCGTACCGGCACTCAGGATCTTAAAAAGGGACTTCAGTTCATCAACCTGGAGCGGAGCGTCCTTCGGCATTTTTTCAAGTCTTTCTAACCTGTTTAAAGCATCCGCGTAATCGCAATAGCAGGACTGATCCAGTTCAATGAGCCAAAGCTTATCGCGGAATACCAGTCTCACTCCGGAGCAGGACGCCAGCATCGATTTCAGGTTTTGGGTGCTGGTTCCACGGGTATTTTTTGAATGCTGCGGACTCATCCCCGGCCATAAGATCCCGGCCAGTTTTTTGGTCGTGATCCCTTTTTGTCCGTTCACACTATGCAGAAGGATCAGAACAAACAACTGTTTGATCTTGGGTGGGAATTTTCGGCTGATGTCGGTGCCTTCGTGATTAACCAGGCGCAATCCGCCAAAGCAAAGGATCTTTTCACAGGCAGTCATGCTCGTTTTCTCTTCGGCGGATACCGGGAAACAATGTCCTGCTTTTTTTCTTTTGAAGCTCCGCCATCCTTTCCAAAGCAGGAATATACCGGCGAACAGGCCTATGAGGATCGATGCCGCTGCGATGCTTTTGAACCGTGAGTTCCCGTTTCCGTCAAGCGAATCAAGATATTGCCGGCGAATTTCTTCTTCATTCAGTTCACGCTGCCAGATCCTGATCTCACCGATAGCTCCCACGAAAAATTCTTCCCACAAATTGCTTCCGATAAGCAGGGTGTGGTCCGATTCCGTGTAAGGTAAAACCAGGTCGATCTGGTCGGTAAGCTGTCCGTTCAGGTAATAACGGACCCGGTTTTCATAGGCTGAATGCACGACCGAAATAAATGTCCACCGGTTGACCGGGATCTCCGAACGGACCGAGTAATAATCCTTTACGCCCTGCATGGTGTAGGTGAGCATTCCATTGTGCAGTTTCAGGACAAAGTTTGTTCCTTTTCCAAGGATGCTGTTATTTTCGTTTAGCTGAGTGGGTTTGATCCAGGCCGTAACGGTAAAATTGGGTTTGAGCGTGTTGATGCTTTGCGCACCCGCGTCAAGATAAGCCCGCCCCGGGAACCAGGCGCAGTCACCCCGTTTTTCATCCCTGACCAGTTTCACGCCATTGCTGATGATCTCCTGATCGTTCCTGCGCCGGAGGTTCAGAATCCGGTTGCGGAACACCAAATGGTCGGTCAGTTCAAAATCACTCTTCAGGCCAATGGCCTTGAATTCTTTCAGAAATCCCCGGTTGGCGGGCGAGTCGTAGATGATATCGGGTGAAAACCGGTACCCTGGCTTATAAGGTACAAAAGCTCCGCCTTTGCCCGGCAGCAGCGGAAAACAAAAATAACCGCCTGTGGTGGAAGGGTAAGATCCTTTCCAGGAAACACCGTCCACCGGTTGGTTGCCGGAACGAACCACCCCAAAGATCCTGAGCGTTGCATTCAGCCGGACCACTGTTCCCGCGATCTCCCTGATCGTGGATGCGGCAGCCGGGACCAGGTTAGGCGTCTTCCCGCACCGTGACCATAGCTTGAAAAAAAGACTGCTGTCGGGACATTCTCCGTTGCCGGGATCGGCGTAAAGCAGTTCACGGGAAGTAAACAGCGAGTCGGAGTAGAGGCTGTCGTGCGGGACCGGGAACAGGCTCACCCGGTCAAACTCATCCGTCCTGATACGAACCAGTTCCCCGGGTGCCGGGATGGCTGTGCCCGCGGTTGACTGCGCCAGGACAGGAATGTGATTTTGCCGGGCCGCGAGCTTTTGAAACCA
>CAZOYZ010000115.1:2673-4357 GCA_964584045.1 uncultured Prolixibacteraceae bacterium
GTAATATGTTAGTTTTCTCTGATTCAAGACTGCAAAGACCGGATTAACCCAAAGGATGATGCGATGGATTAGAATACCAGCGCTGGCTGTTAAACCGGATTGGATTCCCGGTGATCGCTTTCGCCAGCTCTTTCAGATCCATCCCTGAAAAGTTTCCGGATGTCATGATCAGCAGGTTCTGGTCCCGCCATTGTTTATCCCGGATCAGACCGAAAAGTTCAGCCGTGTCTGTGAATACTTTCAACCCCGGTTTACCAAATGCCCGGGCCACGTCGTCCTTTGAAACGGGTTCCAGGTGCTTATGCGCGATGACCTCCGGATTGAAAAAGACGTACGCTTCGTCGGCCTGATCCATGGTCCCTTTGTACTGCGGCAGAAATTCCTTTTTCAGGGAACTGAACGTATGCAGCTCCATCACTGCGGTTAACCCGCGTGCCGGGAACTGGCTTTTTACGGCCGTGGTTGTCGCCTTTAGCTTGGAGGGTGAATGGGCGAAGTCGTAAAAGACCGTACACTGATCATTTGCCGACAGCACTTCCAGCCTGCGTGCTGCACCCTGAAAGCTGCCTATGGCTTTGTAAAACTGGTCGGCAGTGATCCCGATCTTTTCGCAGATGAGCCTGGCTCCGGCAATATTCTGCAGGTTATGACCACCAAACACCTGGAGCCGGATGTTCCTTTTCCCGTATTTCAGATAGGTGACGCCATCTTCGGTCACCGCCTCATGTTCACCGTAGGGGATCGCCGTGATGCCGGGGCGAAGATGCGCTGCAATTTCGCGGAGATGATCATCCCCCTCATACCAGATCAGGGTGCCGTCTTCTTCAAGCAGGTTCGCAAAGATCCGGAATTGTTCCACGTAATCCTCAAAGACGGGGAAAACGTTGATATGGTCCCAGGCAATACCGCTCAGAAGCGCAATATGAGGATGATACAAATGAAACTTGGGCCGCCGGTCTGTCGGCGAAGACAGATACTCATCCCCTTCAAAAACAGCGATGCGGCTGTCTTCTTTCAGTGAAACCATCGTATCAAACCCGCTCAGGTTTGCGCCGACCATATAGTCAAAATCAACCTGGCAGGCTTTTAACACATGCATCACTATAGACGTGATGGTGGTCTTCCCGTGTGACCCGCCAATGACCACGCGGGTTTTGTTTTTGGTCTGCTCGTACAGGTATTCCGGATAAGAAAAGATCTTAAGCCCGGCTTCCTGTGCCCGGATCAGTTCCGGGTTATCGGCCCGGGCATGCATACCCAGGATAACGGCATCAAGATCGCCGGTGATATTTTCGGGGTACCAGCCTTCCTGTTCCGGAAGAAGTCCGTGTTGAGCCAGCCGGCTTTTTGACGGTTCAAAGATCTCATCATCACTGCCGGTAACGGTATATCCTTTCTGATGAAGGGCAATGGCCAGATTGTGCATGGCGCTCCCTCCGATGGCTATAAAATGAATGCGCATGGGTCTGTTGTTGTAAGAACCTTCAAAGATACAACAGATCGGTTGAATTTGCCATGATTGGGAGGCAAAGGGCGAAAATGATTTTTTAAGGCCCCTTGTGATTTTTACCGTACCCAAGTTGGTTGAATTCGGAAACTAAACTTATCAAATTTAGCTAAATTCGGAAAGTTAATGTGCCGAATTCATGCTATTATTAAAAATTAGAATACCTTTGTTTTCGAT
>CAZOYZ010000115.1:4457-6605 GCA_964584045.1 uncultured Prolixibacteraceae bacterium
ATTGGAGAGCCGTTGACTGGACGTAACCGGGTCAGAACTTTGTTTCCCGTGTCTGTGAACGAGCTATATTCGCAATTTGGAGGCATGGAGATTCTGCAGGTTCTGGAAGAATTGCTGATTTATGGATCATATCCGGAAGTTTTGACCACCACTGCGTTGGCAGATAAGAAAGAATATCTTTTTTCTATCCGTGATTCTTATTTATTGAAGGACATCCTGGAGTTGGAGAATATCAGAAGTCCTTCGAAGCTGACTGATTTGTTAAAATTGCTGGCATTTCAGATTGGACAGGAGGTTTCTCTGAACGAACTTGGGAATAGCCTGGGAATCGCAAAGCAAAGCGTGGAACGTTATCTGGATCTGCTGGAAAAAACATTTATCATTAAAAGAGTCGGAGGCTTTTCGAGAAATCTGCGAAAGGAGGTTGTAAAAACGGCGCGGTATTATTTTTGGGACAACGGCATCCGCAATGCGATTATCAACAATTTTAACCGACCGGATCAGCGGAACGATATGGGCATGCTATGGGAGAATTTCCTGTTCATGGAGCGGCTGAAGACAAAATCCTATAAGCGGATCTTCTCAAATGATTATTTCTGGCGCACTTACGATCGGCAGGAGATTGATCTGGTGGAGGATCGTAACGGTAAGCTTTGGGCGTATGAGTTTAAATGGGGGACAAAAAAAGCTAAAATTCCAAAAGCCTGGGCAAATGCATATCCGGATTCAGAATTCCAGCTTATCTCGAAAGATAACTTCCTTGAATTTCTCATTTGAAGAAAGGTTGATCCGGCTGTTGTGGTTTTTCAAACCATTCCACGGCATCGGCGATGGCCTGTTCGATGGGTGTCTGGGGTAGGTGAAGTTCGCGGACGGCTTTCTTAGCCGAATAGCAATTGTCGCCCGCGAGGAGATTCGCGTTGATGTGGTTGAGCGGAACAGTACCATAAAACTGCCTTTAAAAAGTGCGCGCAGCAGTGACCCGCCGGGGATCAGATGATCCCGATGTTTAAGGCATGGCGGATGGCTTCGGCCGTATTGCTGACGTTCAGCTTTTCGATAATCCGCTGGCGATGCGTGTTGACCGTGTTGACTGAAATGAAAAGCTGATCGGCAATCTGTTTGCTGATCAACCCTTTCGACAGAAGTTGCAGGATCTCCTGTTCCCGTACACTGAGTATGAGCTCCGGATCTTCCTTAGGAAAATGGTACAGTTCTCCGGTTTTGACATTCACCAGACGGTAACGGCAAAGATTCTGAATGTCATTGTCAGGCGAAAGGTCGGTGATACCCAGGCTCAGCCAAATGTTCCCGGCCCGGTCCAATTCCAGGATCTTGTGTTGTTCTATGACCCGGACATAATTCCCGTCTTTCCCCCTGGTACGGTAATCCATGATCATTTTATAATTCCGGATGTTTTGAGGGTCTTCCTTTTTGAGTTTTTGAGCCAGCTCGAAAAACTGAGATGATACCCGGTTTAAATGCCCCAGATCATCCGGATGTAAACGGCTGTCGATATAGGTATGGCCGGGTTTCCGGGCTTCTTCCAGATCCCACCCCAGCAGGTCTTCAAAAGTTGAAGAAAGATAAATGTGTTGCATCTGGGCCAGGTCAAATATAGAAACAGCGCTGTTATGGATCATTTTGATCGATTCCAGAAAAGCGATATGTTGCTCTACAATGGTATAGTCGAGTTTATCACACTCAAATTTCTGTCTGTGCCAATGCTTCACTTCCTCCTTTGCTGTCATAATACTGATTTTTCAGTATTGCCAAAAATATAGTATTGGCCGATCTTTGACAAATGATAATTTTCAAAAACACCGGGTATAAAAGTTAACGTGATCGCGGAAAGCAAAACAATTAAACAATGTTCAGAAAACTATTTATCGTATTGATTCTTTTAAGTATCAGGATGGATGTCTGGTCGCAGCAGGGCGGACAAGTGATCAAAGGACAGGTTTTTGATGCGGTCACACAGGCACCGTTGTCAGGAGCAAGCGTGGTGATCATGGATTCAGAGCCTCAGACAGGTACCATCACCGATGAAAGCGGAAGATTTCATCTGAGGAATGTTAAACCGGGACGGTACAACCTGTTGGTCCGTTTCGTAGGATATGAAAATTATTTGTTCAGGGAGATTTTAGT
>CAZOYZ010000115.1:6705-8504 GCA_964584045.1 uncultured Prolixibacteraceae bacterium
CTGCTTTGGAAGATGGAAGGCGTGGAGATTTCCAATCCCACTCATTTTGCCGATGTAACGGCTTTCGGTGCAGGCGGTATCACGGCCTTGTCGAGCCAGATGCTGGCCAACTCCGATTTTTATACCGGCGCATTCCCTGCCGAGTTCGGGAATGCACTTTCAGGGGTGTTCGATATCCGCATGAGAACGGGAAATCATGAACGTCGCGAGCAGACCATCCAGGCAGGACTGACCGGTCTGGATTTTTCGTCGGAAGGGCCCTTCAGAAAAGGGAGGGGATCATCCTGGCTTTTTAATTACCGTTACTCGACCTATGCCCTGCTTGGCTCACTGATCCCGGAGGAAGCCGGCACCCTCGGCTATCAGGATTTTGCCTTTAAACTGAATTTTCCTGCAAAAAAAGCGGGCAGTTTCATCCTTTGGGGGATTGGGGCTCAGGATAATCAGGACCGCGATCCGGTGGAAGATCAGGAAGAATGGGACACCAAACAGGACAAGGAAGGATATCATTTGGATTTATTAATGGGAGCAGCAGGACTGACTCATAAAATACTTCTGAATTCAAGGAGTTATCTGCACACGACCATTGCTGCGTCAGGAAACGGCATCCGATCCAAAACAGATCAGCTTAATGATCAAATGGAACTTAAGCAAAAGGATGATGTGAAAAACAATACCTGGAAGTATACGCTGACCAGTACGCTGAATTGCAAGTTCGGAAATGTTCACGCCAACAGGACAGGCATTGTGCTGAATACGCATCATTATGATGTTTATAACCGGGAGGCCAAACGCATCGGCGGCCCATTGGCTGTCTTTGCTGATGAAAAAGGGAGCGCCGTTTCAATGCAGGCTTTTTCACAGTCAAACCTGAAGCTGAAAGGCGGGGTTGACGTAAATCTTGGATTGCATGTTCATTACTTTGGACTGAACGACGAGGTTTCATGGGAGCCGCGAACCGGAGTGAAATGGCAGTTCAGCCCGGGACAATCCGTTGGAGCCGCCTACGGACTGAACAGCCGGATCGAGATGATCGGTTTTTACCTGGCCAGACAGGAAACAAATGAGGGCGTGATTGAGCCCAACAAGAACATGAAAATGACGAAAGCCCATCACTGGGGATTGTCGTATGATGTGAATCTGAATGAATATACGCGGATCAAGTTAGAGCCTTATTTTCAGTATCTGTTTGATGTACCGGCGATCCCGGGCAGTTACTTTTCACTGCAGAATCTGGAACAGGAATGGTTTTTTAATGATTCGCTCGTCAATGAAGGATCGGGGACAAACCTTGGCATTGACCTGACCCTTGAACGTTTCCTTAAAAACGGATTTTATTACCTGTTCACTGCTTCCGTATTTGATTCCAAATATAAAGGAGGAGATGGTATTGAGCGCAACAGCCTGTACAATAAGAATTACATCGTGAACCTCCTGGCCGGTAAGGAGTGGCAGGTTGGGAAAAATAACAATAACCTGATCAGCATCAACGGACGTTTCACTTTTCAGGGTGGTGACCATTTTATCCCGTTGTTGTACGATGAATCAGTGAGCACCGGTAAACTCCGATATGACTATACCCGCGCGTACGAAGTCAGGGAAGATCCTGCAAAAATCCTTTCTTTCAGCATTTCATACCGGAAAAACAAGCCCCGGCACAGCAGCATATGGACATTCCACCTGCTGAATGCGTTCGGACATAACGAATACAGGGACTATGAATTTAACCTGAAAACCGGCCTTCCCGAAATGCAGTTCGACCGGATCATCGTGCCGAATATCAGCTACAAGCTGGAATT
>CAZOYZ010000115.1:8604-10420 GCA_964584045.1 uncultured Prolixibacteraceae bacterium
AAGACTTAAATGTCTGAATATCAAAATTAACTAAATGTATCTCTGGCGTCAAAAAAAGAAAGTTTCTGCCGGTATCTCCTCAAAAAGAACTAATTTTGCCCCCTGATTTTCTTAATAGTTACATTATGGCAGAAAAATATATGAAACTTTTTGAAGAATTTCCTCCCGTATCCGGTGAAGACTGGAAGGCGAAGGTGGTTGCCGATCTGAAGGGCGCCGACTTTGACCGTAAGCTGGTTTGGAGAACCAATGAAGGCTTTGCTGTCCAACCGTATTACCGGCAGGAAGATCTTGAATCGGTTGCCTATCTGAATACCCTGCCGGGTGAATATCCTTATGTGCGGGGGACCAGGAAGAACCACAATGAATGGCTGGTTCGTCAGGACATTATCGTGAAGGATTTGGAAGAGGCGAATAAAAAGGCCCTTGAAGTTTTAATGAAAGGGGTGACTTCCCTGGGATTTGTATTTGATGCGTGTAAATCCTGGACGGTTGACGATCTGAAGGTGTTGCTGAAGGATATTTGTCTGGAAGCCGTTGAGGTTAATTTTGTCACCAGATGTCACAACCTGAATCTTGCAGAACGGTTTACGGAATATGTGCTGGCAGGCAAGTGGGAACCGAAAAACGTCATGGCTTCGATCGCCTATGATCCTTTTGGAAATTATTTACGCTATGGCCGGTTCAGCAAGGGATATGACCATGTGGTTGGCCTGGCGAAGGATTTGATTGGCAGGACAGGGAAATTGCCGAAATTCAGGGTGCTGGCTGTGAACGGGAAGTCTTACGGGAACGCCGGTGCGTCGGTTGTTCAGGAACTGGCCTTTTCGCTGGCACAGGGCGCTGAATACCTGTCGGTATTAACCGATGCAGGGACAGCTGTTGAAGATGTGGCAAAGAACATCAAATTCAACCTGAGTGTCGGACCGAATTATTTTATGGAGATCGCCAGGTTCCGTGCAGGAAGATTATTATGGGCAGAGGTCGTAAAAGCTTACCAGCCCAAATGTGAATGTGGTTGCAGGATGGTGGTCCATGCTGAAACAGGAAGTTGGAATAAAACGGTATATGATCCGTACGTGAACATGCTGCGCACCCAGACTGAAGCCATGAGCGCCGTGCTGGGCGGAGCAAATTCAGTAACCGTTCTTCCCTTTAATGCTGTTTATGAAGATCCCTCTGCATTTTCTGAGAGAATTGCCCGGAATCAGCAACTGTTGCTGAAAGAAGAGGCTCATTTTGATAAGGTCGTGGATCCGGCCGCCGGTTCCTATTATATGGAGGAACTTACCGCGCTGATCGCCGAAGAGGCCTGGAAGCTGTTCCTGGATATCCAGGATAAAGGCGGATTTATTGCTGCGGCAAAAGAAGGCTTCATGCAGGCAAAGATCAGGGAGATGGCAGCCAGACGGGATATGAATATTGCGACCCGTCGCGAAAATCTGCTGGGGACAAACCAGTTCCCGAATTTTACAGAGAAAGTGGGAAATGCGGTTGCGGATGACGCTGTTTTCGAAAAGCAGGATCTCACGGCCGAAGATGCGGAAATAGAAACCATCAAACCCTACCGGGGGGCACAGGCGTTCGAAAAGCTGCGTATCGCCACAGACCGCTATGCTGAAAAACAAAAACGTCCGCTGGCATTTATGTTGACGATGGGTAACCTGGCCATGCGAAAAGCCCGCGCTCAGTTTGCCTGTAATTTCTTTGCTGTGGCCGGATACCAGGTACAGGACAACAACGGGTTTGCCACTGTTGAAGAGGGCATTGCCGCTGCGCGGAGTGCCGCGGCCGATATCGTGGTGCTCTGCAGTTC
>CAZOYZ010000115.1:10520-12373 GCA_964584045.1 uncultured Prolixibacteraceae bacterium
GATTTTAAAAACATAAACATCAGAGCAGCGGCCGGGAAACCTGATGGTACGGCCTGGCAAGCTCAGAACAATATTGAAAAGAACTGGCTCACCCCGGAACAGATCCCGGTGAAGCCCGTTTACACGAAAGAAGACCTCGAAGGCATGGAGCATCTGAACTATGCTGCCGGACTGCCTCCTTTTCTGCGGGGCCCGTATTCAGGGATGTATGCGATGCGTCCCTGGACCATCAGACAGTATGCAGGTTTCTCAACCGCTGAAGAGTCAAACGCATTTTATCGCCGCAACCTTGCTGCCGGGCAAAAAGGCCTTTCTGTGGCGTTCGACCTGGCAACCCACCGCGGATACGACTCTGACCACCCCCGCGTTGTGGGCGATGTGGGCAAAGCCGGCGTGGCGATCGATTCGATCCTTGATATGAAGATCCTGTTCGACCAGATCCCGCTGAATAAAATGTCCGTATCGATGACCATGAACGGAGCAGTACTTCCCGTACTTGCTTTTTATATTGTGACTGCGATGGAACAGGGGGCAAAACTGGAAGAACTTGCCGGTACGATCCAGAACGACATCCTGAAGGAGTTTATGGTCAGGAATACCTATATCTATCCGCCCGACTTCTCGATGAAGATCATTGCCGATATTTTTGAGTTCACTTCGAACTATATGCCCAAGTTCAATTCCATTTCCATTTCCGGATATCATATGCAGGAAGCCGGTGCTACCGCCGACATTGAAATGGCCTATACCCTGGCCGACGGGTTGGATTATCTCCGTACAGGGATCAGGGCAGGTCTCAATGTGGATGCTTTTGCTCCCCGCCTGTCGTTCTTCTGGGCGATCGGAATGAACCACTTCATGGAAATTGCCAAGATGCGCGCCGCCAGGATGATCTGGGCCAAGCTGGTCAAACAGTTCAATCCGAAAGATCCGAAATCGATGGCATTGCGAACCCATTGCCAAACTTCGGGGTGGTCGCTGACCGAACAGGACCCGTTCAATAATGTTGGCCGTACGGCGATCGAAGCCATGGCTGCAGCTCTGGGCCATACCCAGTCCCTGCATACGAACGCGCTTGATGAGGCGATTGCGTTGCCGACCGACTTCTCTGCGCGTATTGCGCGGAACACACAACTTTATATCCAGCAGGAAACGGAGGTTTGCCGCAGTGTCGATCCCTGGGCTGGTTCCTACTACGTGGAATCACTGACCCATGAATTGGCTCACAAAGCCTGGGCTTTGATCCAGGAAGTTGAAAAGCTCGGTGGTATGGCAAAAGCGATCGAAACCGGAATTC
Source organism: uncultured Prolixibacteraceae bacterium (assembly GCA_964584045.1). GTDB lineage: Bacteria > Bacteroidota > Bacteroidia > Bacteroidales > Prolixibacteraceae > JBCFBK01. The sequence continues at coordinate 11,818 of CAZOYZ010000115.1, forward strand.
CGAAAATGCGTATCGAAGAAGCAGCAGCACGTACTCAGGGCCGTATCGACAGCGGTGTGCAGACGATCGTGGGTGTGAACAAGTACCGGCTCGAAAAAGAAGATCCGATCGACATCCTGGAGATTGACAATACCGCTGTTCGTCAGGCGCAAATTGAAAGGCTTGGGAAATTGCGTGCGGAACGGAATGAGGCGGATGTGCAGGAGGCTTTGTCGGCGATCACCCGGTGTGTGGAAACCGGTGCAGGAAACTTGCTGGATCTTTCGATCAAAGCCGCTCAGAAGCGTGCTTCGCTGGGTGAAATTTCAGATGCCTGCGAGAAAATCGTGGGTCGGTATAAAGCGGTAATCAGAACAATTTCAGGCGTGTATTCATCAGAAAGTAAACAGGACCAGACATTTCTGGAAGCTCAGGAGCTTGCCGGGAAATTTGCCGAACTGGAGGGTCGTCAGCCCCGTATCATGATCGCCAAAATGGGTCAGGACGGGCATGACCGCGGAGCTAAAGTAGTCGCAACAGGATATGCCGATCTGGGATTCGATGTGGATATGGGACC
>CAZOYZ010000116.1:0-12327 GCA_964584045.1 uncultured Prolixibacteraceae bacterium
AACGGGCGCACTCTTCTTCGCGATAATATTCCGAAGGAGCATCGGGAAGCATCTGCATCGGACTTTCAGCAATTACCGCCATTGCCATTGAATGGGCGCGCGTACCCTGTCCCATCGGCATATCACCAATTTTGCGAAAAGTCTTTTGGGTTGAGTTAAACATGGTCCCCGGAATATAGTCGATGGGGCCAGCCACGTTGCGGATAAAGGGCAAGGTGCAGTGATGATCGGGATTATCGTAATCGGTACCTCCGCTGTATTCAAATTCGATCAGCGCTTCGCGGGTCAAGACATTCGGGTAAGCACGACGCAGCCCGTCGGGTTTGTATGCCCCGTGAAAGTCAATTACCATCTGGTAGCGGGCGCATTGTTCGGCAGCCCGCCAGTAAAAATTCACCATCTCCTGATCGGAACGGTTCATAAAATCGATCTTCACCCCTTTCACGCCCCATTCTGAGAATTTCTTTAAAGCGGCATCCATTTGCGCATCGAAATTTGCATAGGTTACCCAGAGCATAATATCTACATTTTTATTAGCGCCGTATTTTACTAATTCAGGAATATCAAGACCAGGAATTACCTTGGTCAGGTCTTCTTCTTTGGTCCAGCCATCGTCGAGCAGGAAATAACGGATGCCGTATTCCGAACAGAAATCGATCATGTATTTTGCGGTTGGCGTATTAATCCCGGCTTTAAAATCGACGCCGAATAGTTCGCGCCGCGCCCACCAGTCGAGCAATACCCAGCCGGGTTTAGCCCACGAAGGGTCTTCTATTTTCAGTTCCGGCCCCATCAGGTAAACCAGTTGATTTTTGAGCAATTCAGTATCCTGGCCAGCGATAGCAAATATACGCCAGGGGAATTCGCGGGTTCCTTGTGTTTTGGCTATAAAATCTTTGTGCCCGGTCACCCTGCGGATCGATTTTGAATCGCCTTTCCCATGATAGCTTGCCGGATAACGCCAGAAATAAGTTTCCAGGTTTTCGGCATTCCGGTTCAGCCACATGACCGGATAATCGTTCACATCGGCCTCGAGGAACAATATCTTTTTCCCGGTGGGAAATTCGAGCAACGCTGGCAGGTTTCCTTTATCGTCAGGATTGAGTTGGGCGATTGTTTTTTGAATGTAAGGCGCTTCGTAATCGCTGTTGGGGTCTTTATCGAACTGAAAAGTCAAGAGGGAATTTGGGTCAGAAATAAATTCGGCACGTTCGTCCCATATCGTGATTTCACCCGGCAGGGCGCTTACCATGCGGTAAGCAACACCATCGTTGTAAGCACGGATTATCAATTTGCTTTTCCCCTTGAACTCAATGGTTGTTTCGTTGAAGTTTTCAGGAATGGAGGCCTGCTTTTCTTTAATAACAGGCGCTACCATTCGGTTTACTGTTTGTGTTTTTATTTTTTGCAGAGGTGGATTGGTTGCCGGAATATCGCCCTGGTCGGTTTCCATTCGGATATCGCGGATTTCAAACAGTTGATTTTCTTCGTACAAAACCTGAAGGGAGACTTTTTCGGAAACGGTCGTCCGGATAAGGATTTTTTTGTCGGGCGAAAAAGTCTCGATGTTTTTAGCGCCTACCGACAATGAAAATATCAGCAGAAAAAATGGAATGAGATTTAGTTGTTTCATCAGTGTTCAGTTTATTCATTTTTAATTGGTTCAATTTTTTTCATTGTAGCACTGTTTAAAATAAAGACTTGTATCAAGACAAAAATATATTTCAGAAACAAACCGAAAAATAAATTATTCTATGAATTTATGGATTATCCTATCTTCCAGATGATTTATTCATATTAATAGGGCAAAATAATTCTTGCTCTCAGAACCAATCAGGGTGTTTTAATTGGAATGATTTTACAATCAAAAATAATAGGTGAAGTTGATTTGACTTCACCTATATTCTGCAAAAAATTTTAATCACCTAGTATTCAGGATAGTAAACGCTTAACTCTCCAATCATAGTATAATAATTAGGCCCTTCCAATGCCACGAATTTCACGTATCGGGCAGTTGGGAATACCGGGAATGACGATGAGCTATAAAATTTCTGACCGCTGTCCGTATTATTCTTCATCGGGAATACTCCAAAATCGCTCCATTTGGTTCCATTCTGGCTATATAACAACTGAATTTTTGTTGGACCTGCGGTCGAACCTTGTCTTCTGAATACTTCAATTGTCGCGATTGTAACATCTTCACCCATATCAACAATAAACCAATGAGGGAATACATACGAGTTATTGTTATATGGAGTATGCCAGAATGTACTTAATACATCATCAATAACATTTGTAACCACGTAAGGATTATGTTGTGAATCATAGCTTAAAATATTCCATAGTGATTTATTAACTTTTACCTCCTTTATTTCAGACCTTTCATACACTCTTGGAATTGGCAAAACAACCGTTGTCTTTTTCCCCTGGTTGTTTTCAGCATACAGGTTTACTTTTTCCATTCCCTGTTCTCCCAGTATTTTAAAATTGAAGTTGTAATCATTACCGGGATTATCACCAAGAGAAACAATTTGTTGGGCTCCTTCAATTCCATCTCGTACAATCGAATATTTTAAACTTTTAATATCTGACCATGAAGTCACATTTCCCATTACCATATTCTTCTCATTGGCAATAAACGGTTTAAGTTCAGTGATACCCAAATCAATTGTTACAGTAATAAAATCCTCGGTTATAACATTTGCCACACTGAATGTATCCCTTGCAATACCTCCAAATTCATTTTCTGCTTCAAACAAAACAAATTGCAATCCATTGGCCACCGGAATATCAACAGAGAAGTTAACATTCTTTTTATCGCCCGGATTTATTGCCACCGGATTTCCTTTTTGGTTGTTAACTACAGTCGTGTAGCTTATTTGCTTTAGCTCGTTTTCACTGCTCACATTTCCTTCTACTTTAAAAGGGACGCCAACCATCACTGTCTTTTTAAACCTGATGCCATTTTTAAAAGTGAGTTCAGGCGCTTTCTTCACTTCTTCCACTTTTACGGTACGAAGATAGACCACATCGTTGTTGTCGTAAACCGCGATCACAATCTGGTACAGGTTCATGGTAACCGGTATTTCGAGTACCGTGTCAAGGGTCGTCCCGGATACAGGAATGTTTTTCTCCACGCTTACAACCGGTTTTCCGTAGCCAATCACCTTGTCAACTGTTTTATAAAAAGCTTTTTTAAGCCCTGCTTCGCAGGTAATTTGTACCGGTATTTCCAGGTTTCCTTTTTCATTGACCGATTCGTAAACCTCGGGAGTTCCCTTCAGGTCAATGTCATATTCTTCATTGACATCGTCTTCGCAGGCAAACAGGAACAAGGCCAGGAAAACAGAAAGAAGGACCTTCGTTAAATATGTATGTTTCATTTGTCTTTGTTTTTAATTCAATACATTAAAAATCGCACTCAGATCTCTGAGAGGTTATTCATTCTGCAGGATTATCGCCTCAGAATTCGCATCAATCACTGCCTGCGGAATTGGCCACAGGTTATTCTTCAACGAAGAGTTATCAATTGAACCGGCACATACGGAATAACCAAACCGTTTGGTCCGGTCGTAATATTTTTTCAGGCGGCAAAGGGTCAGGGTACGCAGTTCCTCTCCGTACAATTCACGGCCACGTTCATCCAGGATATAATCGATATCCACTTCTCCTGCCGTAACTGGTTTTGCGTTGGAACGCGCCCTCACGGTATTTATGTCGGCTGCTGCATTTCCGGGATCGCCAAATTTCATATAAGCCTCGGCCCGCAACAAATAAGTTTCGGCCAAACGTGCCACATAATAATCCATAACAAAAGTATTGCTCGGGTCAGTGGTATAGTGCCAGTCGGATCCCATTTTCATTACCCTGGGATACCAACGCTCCATGGTGTCTTCACGTGAGATGAGCCATTCTTTTTTTATCACATCGCCCGGGTGTAACTGAACCGTAACAGTAGAACCATCGGCCAGTGTAATAACCTGTGGGGCAGTGGGCCAGTTTCTGGTTGGATCGGGAGTTGGCTGATAGGTTTTATCCGGGTTCGGTACCCGCAGGATGCGGTTGATGTTCCATTCAGCATTACGGGTGTCTTCTGCTCCCGATTTGTTCCATAAATCGTAAAAGAAATAGCTGGTAGGCCTCACCCATGAGATGCCACGCCCCATCCAGTCGTAAGCCGTTCCGAAGTAACCAAACTTACCGTTCCAGCCCCAGAATGCCGGCCAGAATGTCCGTTCCTGATTGGTACGGGTAGTCAAGCGGCCACTTCCTTGCGGGAGGCCTCCCGTTTTAAATTTATCAAGATGGATAATAAAAATAGATTCTTTATTGCCACTTTGATAGCTGAAATTAGTTGTTCCGTCTTCTTTTGTCATCTGAAATAAATCCCAGAAAGCATCTTTGCCCGGCACATTGGCCCTGTAGCCAAAGCGTTCGGTCATCAGGCGGTAAGTACCGCCATCAATCACCTGACTGGCAGCATCAATGGCTTTCTGATAAAGCGTTTTATCAGTCCCGCCCCGTTCGTCGGCCAAAGCAATATACATTTCAGAAAGAAAATGATAACCGGCACCACTTACCAACCGGCCAACTGCAGAGGTTGTTTCCGGAAGGTTTTCGGCTGCAAACTTGAAGTCTTCCACACACAACTCGTAAATTTTTTCACGCGGGTCACGGGAATAGCCCAGGCCTGGTTTGCCGATCGGCTCGGTAATAAGCGGCATGTCACCCCACATTTGCGCCAGGAGCCGATAGGCAAATCCCCGGAAAAAATGAGCTTCAGCCTGTATCCTTTTTTTCTCGGCTTCGTTTACCCAGACAACCTCCGGGTTCTCCGACTGGTAAATAATACTATTGGCATAATTCACCATCTGATACTGACGGACAAACAATTCGCTGAGCCAACCGGCATTACTGTTCAGGTTGTTATAGTTCGTCCATACATTCTGGTCGTTTCTACTAAAATTCAAATCGGCTCCCACTCCAAAATGGACGACATAGGGGTCTCCGTCTTTGTAGATATAGTTTTCCCGAAACAAGAAATACAGATAATTCAAGCCGGTATTAAACTGGGCAGCATTGAGAAAAGCATTGTCGATGGTTAAAAAATCGGACGGCTTTTCCCGCAGAAAATCATCATCGTTACATCCTCCAAGAGGAAGAAGAAACAACAACCAAATAGTGATATATAATGACTTTTTCATGTCGTTTGATTTATATTTTGTGATCATATCTTTCCTGTTTTAGAAGGTTACATTTACCCCAAGGGTGACGATTTTGAAAACGGGAAACTGGGACACTCCGGCAAATACAGTCCCTGACTCGGGGTCCAGCCCTTCCCAGCTTGAAAAGGTCAGCAGGTTTTTACCCGACGCATACACTTTTAATGCAGAGACAGGGGTCTGCCTTAACACACCGGCAGGAAAGGTATAGGACAGGGAAACGTCCTGTAAACGCACAAACTCGCGGGATTTGGGGAATCCGTAATTGAATGCCGCATTGTTATAGTTTATCCGGGGAATAGAGTTAGACGGGGAATCCGGGGTCCAATAGGGCTTATCCAACCAGTTACCGGCAGTTCCTCCATAAAGGGCATTAGGAAGGTTCGCATAAACATTGTTCCCGACGTACCAGTTATCTCTCCCTCCGCCTCCAATATAATTGAACAGGAAGTAAAGTTCAAAGTGTTTATAGTTCAGTGTGTTTGAGAATGTCAATGTAAAATTGGGTTTTGAATAACCCACAATCTCCCGGTCGTATGTTGCATTAATTTTGCCATCCTTGTTCAGGTCTTTAAATTTTATGTCACCGGGCTGACCTCCGTAAATTGCCATGTATTCGGCATCGTCCAGCTGAACTATTCCGTCCATGACATACGTATAGTTAGCGCCTAGTGATTTCCCAATAAACCAGGCATTGGCAATATCATCATCTTCTTTCCCGTCGCCATCGGCATCCAGGCCATACAAGGAAACAACCTTGTTACGGTTCAGCCAAAAATTTAAACTTGACTTCCAGCTAAAATCCCGCACAGCGTAGTTGACGGTATTGATTTGAATCTCAATACCCTTGTTATTCACTTTCCCGATATTGTCCAGAACCGTACCAAACCCATTGAAAATGGGGATAGCCCGGGCAAGAAGCAGATCGGTAGTATTTGAATTATACGCATCAACCGATCCACTCAGTTTGTTTTTGAAAAGCGAGAAATCGATGGCCAAGTTAAGGGCAGTAGTCTTTTCCCAATCCAGGCTTTTATTCGCTAATTTATTGGCATACACACCCTTGACGGATTCTCCGCCAAGCAAAATATTGGCATCGTTGCTCATGGTCGGGAAGGTTGAATAAGCGCCCACCGATGGGTTCCCGTTTTCGCCAAGCGACAAACGGAATTTCAGGTTATCGACAAAACCAACCCTATCTTTAAAGAACGGTTCTTCACTGATGGTCCAGGCTAAGGCCCCGGCACGGAAGGTTCCGTATTTATGCCCTTCGGCGTAGCCTGAATAACCATCGCGGCGGATGGATGCACTAACATAGTAACGGTCGCGGAACGCATAGTTCAGCCGGGCCAGGTAAGCCATCTGGTACAGTTCACTTGACCATGTGTCAATGGTATAATTAGCCGAATTTCCCAGTTCCAACGAATTTACACCTAAAACTGTTGTGCCAATGGCCGAAAAATCTTTTGCCCTCGTTTCCACTCCCGAATTCTTCTCCCCCTGACGCTCGGCCAGCAAAGTGGCATCGAAAAAGTGTTCTCCAACCAGTTGTTTGTAATTGATCAGGTGGTTCATGTACCAGTCGGTCCTTCCCGAATTTCTTTTTTTACCGTTTGCTTCCTTCAGGTGGCTCGACGCGTCCACCAATTCATTTAGGTTCATGGTGTTAATGAACATGATCTCATCCTGGAAATTAGCAGAATGTCCTTCCCACCTGTTTAACGAGTAATTGAATGTATAGGAAAGGCCTTTTACCCAGGGGACATCGATGCGGGCAAAAGTTGACCCACGATAATTCTGGTTTCTGTCTTTATCGTACTCCTGGGTTTTCCACAACGGGTTAAAAGTGGTCGATTGTCCCTGCGGATAGCGCTCCAGGCGGTGGATAAAATTTTCATATCCTGGTTTTTCTGCCCCCCGGTCGTGAACATTCATATATGCATAAGGCCCGTTGATCGTTCCCTTTTCTAAGTCGGCCATGATCCCATCGGCGTTTTTACTGATGACATTCAGGGTGACCCCCAGCTTCAACCAGTCGGTAATTGTCGATTCGATTTTCCCCAAAACCGTAAATTTCCGGAACTTGTCCCCTACCACGATCCCTTCCTGGTCCATATAGTTTCCGGAAAAATAATAATTGGAACGATTGCCCGCCCCGGAAATACTCAGGGCATAATTCTGAAAAGGCGCCAAACGGGTAACCTCCTCAAACCAATCTACCGTATGGTTTTCCAGATAGGCTTCGTATTCGTATGGAGCTAAATTTGTTTTCAGGTCGAAGGTTGCACCGGGATTATCAGCCAGAAAACGCGATTCTCTCAGTTCAAGGTACCCTTCCGGATCCAACATATTGGGACGGTCCGTAAAAGTTTGAAAACCACCGGTAATGCTCATCTGAACAGTAGGTTTGTCAGTTTTTCCCCTTTTCGTCGTGATAAGGATAACGCCGTTGGCAGCCAGCGACCCATATACCGCCGTTGAACTTGCATCTTTCAAAACATCCACAGACGCAATGTCCAGGGGATTTATTTCGTTCATGCTGCCAATATAAATCAGCCCATCAACCACGACAAGCGGTTTGTTGGAAGCGCTGATTGAATTCTGCCCACGAATATTAACGCTTGGGTTGCCCCCTGCATTGGTCACTGCACCGATATCGAAACCGGGCATCGAACCTTTCAGTGCATCCAGCGCATTCACGTTAGGAAGTATTTCCAGCACCGAATTCTCCACGCGAATGGAAGCAATCGACCCCGTCAAGTCTTTTTTCCGGCTTGTACCGTAGCCAATGGCCACCACTTCTTCAATCCCGATGGTTTCCTCTGCCATCGTCACGTTCATGTTGGTTTTGCCGGCAACGGGTAATTCCTGTGTTTTCATTCCTACAAACGAAAAAACCAACGTACTGTTTCCGGGGATATCAACAAGCGAATAATTTCCGTCAGCATCGGTGATTGTACCCTGGATTGTGCCCTTTACAATAACTGTGACACCCGGGAGCGGGTTACCTGAGGAGTCGGTCACTTTACCTGCTATTTTTAACTGTTGCCGGGTTGATCCGGGAGATGGCGACGTTTCCCCGGGAGAAAGGATGATCCGCCTGTCAATAATTTTATATTTGACCCCTGTTCCCGAAAAGAGTGTGGAAAGGATCTCAGAGATTGCCTGGTTTTCTGCGGTTATTGATACTTCTCTTTTGACGTCAACCAGCTTCGCATTATAAAGAAAAAAGTATTCGCTGTTATCTTCTATTCGCTCAAGGACACGCGCTAACGGAACCTGGTTCATGTTCAGATTGAGTTTTCTGTCCTGAGAATAGGCGTCAAACGAGTATGCCTGACACACACTGATGAAAAATATCAAAAACACATTTCTCATAATCTTAAAAGTTTTACAGGAACATACTTTTTTCAGATATCTTCCTGTGTACCTGCAATAATTTTTCATAAATTTGCTTCGTTTAGTAGTTCAACGATTTTTTTTAATTGTGTGAGTAAACTGCTGAATGTGATAAGGAGAGCGGGGCAACGCTTTCCTTATTTTTTGAATCTGCTTCTAATTCATAGGCTTCTGGTTGTGTGGTTAATTATCATTTAATCGTTCGAATAATAAATCTCGATTTTCCTCTTCTCAAATGTTCCGTCCGGCTTCTTCTTCCTCTCCAGGTTTTTGTATTGAATAGGTGCCGTATATTGAAGAAGTTTTAACACTTCATCCAGTGTTTCATTTTGAAAGGTACCATAGTAAATGTAGGACGCAAGCAACGTATCCTTCATCTCCACACTCACATTATACCACCGGTTGATTTTTCGAACAACTTCAACAAATGGCTCATATTTAAAAACTAACCTGCCGTCAATCCACGAAAGGTTCTCTTCGCTGTTCCCTGCCACGATCTTTCGGAAATCAGATGTTGCATCATAGATCAAAGATTCATTGGGTTTCAAAACACCCAGACTTGCAGGGACGTGCTCTTTTTTACTGAATACTTCCACTTTCCCATTCAAAAGTGTCACTTCCGTCGTTTCCTCATCGGGATAAGCCATTACGTCAAAGGAAGTTCCTGTCGCTTTCACATCGATTCTTTCCGTGGATACGATGAACGGCCTTCTCTGATTTGACACAACCCTGAAAAACGCCTCTCCTGTAAGTTTTACGTTTCTGATTTTATCATTAAACCGGACTGGGTATGTGATCGTGGAACCGCCGTTCAAATGACCTGTTGAGCCATCCGGCAAATGAAATTCTGTTCTTGTGCCATACGGCGCTTGTATTTCAACCCAGGATTTATCACTCCGGAATGACCGGACCTGAAATAATAACCATAGTGAAACAATGCATAATGGAATAAAAAGGACTGCGGCAATTCCTGACAGGTAACGGATAAACCCGGTTTTCGATCTATTCTTCCTGAGAAATACTCCTTCCTCGATCTTAATATGATGATGAATCTTGTTCAGAACAGCATCTTCCTGATACTCTCCAGCTATTTTGAGGTCGCGGGTTATTCCGTTCCAAAACTTCAACGATTCTTTATAGAGGTCATCTTTCGTCCCGGAACCATCCAGCCAACGTTGTATCGTGTCTTTCGCCTCACCAGCTTCAGCACTTTCCAGGTATTTTAATAATACCTCTATGTCGATGTTTTTCGCTTTCTGCATCATCGTGTTTCTATACCACCGAAGGTGTTCTCATCCCATCTTCAAATAATAATATCCAACAGAACACCGGTTTTCCCAAGGAAAAGATGAATTCAGAATGATTCTAAATAGTCTAGCTTAGAAACAGCACCATGAAAAGAAAAGCCGGCATATTTTCACCCAGCGATTTCCTCAAATAAGTTCTCGCCTTAGACAAATAGTTATCCACGGTTTTCTTTGAGATGTTGAGCCTCAGTGAAATCTCCGTGCTGGTAAGGTGTTCTTCTATGCTCAAAAGGATTATTTCTTTTTCCCGTTCCGGCAACTTATTGATCAGCAAATCTTTGATCTCCACCAAATTGTGGTATTCAATGTCAAGTTTTGTCGAATTGTCCTCCATGGAAGTATGAAGCATTTCTTCACGATATCGTTTCTCAGAGGGGCTTTTCCTGAACCTTTTGCAGGTCGCGTTATACGTTATTTTAAAAAGGTATTTGCCAAAAATGTACTGTTCGTTAATCTGATCCCTGTGTCTCCAAAGGTTCATAAATACCTCCTGAACCACATCCTCAGCCTCTTCCCGGTTCTTCAGATAACTGTTTGCAAAATAAAAGACTTTCTTATTGTATTTCCTGAAAATAGCATCGAAAGAGGCTACATCTCCTTTCTTCAGCTTACCGACAGCCTGTTTATCTTCGAGATTTTGTCCCATCACGGAGAAATTTTTTACAACTATTTCAGGCAAAGCTAAAGAAAGATTGACAGACTAGCACCGTTATCCGAGTAAAATGCAGCAATTCAGCGAGCACATTTTTTAGAGGTCATTTTTCTCTGGTGGTCGGTTCACGCCAAAGCAGTAGCAGTCAGCAATCCATTGTCACCAACAAACCAACGCCTCTATTGTGTGTTCTCTCATTAAGCCTCCTTTCTTTTTATCCTTGTGATTGACCAGATTCGGGAATGGTTTTTTTTCCGCCACGGTTTTCACGCCGTTAGTTGTCCCCATTATCCAGGTTGGTGGGGCTGTTGGATGCCTTCTTCCCAAGAGAATATGGTCATAAAAGCAATCATTTTCTTCCACAGGTTCACGATCGTTTCTTTGGAATGCTCTGTGAGAAGTTCCACAACCTGTTTTGTTCTCTCTACCAATTGGTTGATCATATGGGCGATCTGCAGGCATTGGTAATAGTTTTGCATGGCGGTAAATGACTTGCGCGAGAACTTGTGTTCCAGTTCATAGCCCAGGTTTTTCTGGGCATTGAACCCTTCGTTCTCAATCTTCCATCTCATCCGGCCACTGTCAACGGTTTGGACCACATTGTCATTGCACTGGGGAACATTGGTAATGTAGGTGAAGTGTTGTTTGGAGATGACATTGCCCTTTGGATCGGGAATGGTCTCATGACACTCCACCCAGGAAAAATACCTCTGGTCATATTCCACCTGGTTCAGATATTCATAATCCAAGGTCGTGCGCGAGGTTTTGTTTGCCCTGCAAACACGCCTTTTACCAGTGGTTGCCTTTAGAAGGGCGACCTCCTGCCAGAAGGTTTTCAGGTTCCCGTCTTTGAGGTTGATGATGAACAGCCAATGATTCTTCTCACAGATGTCAAAGACCGTATTGTTCGGATAAAGCCCGTCCCCTAAAATACAGAGGGGCAGGCGGGGAAAATACTTCTTGATTTTGGCAGTCAAACGCACGAACGCTTTTAGTTCGCAGTCCTGTTTTTCGTAATCCCGCCCGGGATCATTTTCAATAAACTCCGAACACAAAGAGACGGACAGCCCGCCAGAGGTGACGATTTTAGCTTCCAGCACATAATGGAAATAAGTGACCACTCCCGTTTTGGAGGAGGTTTTGGTCAGGCAATGCTCGCAGTGCCGATGCTTAAAGGTGGCCATTCCGGTGGCGTCTACTGCTACCCGGTAGGATTTACCCCAAAAGCAGAACTTGCGCAGGAGCTTTTGCTCCAGCAGCCCGCTGACCAGGTGCGCCTTCAATGCTTCCAGTTCCCCGGGCGGCAGTTCGCGTAGGACCGCGTCCACCGGGTCGCCATGAGGCAGGTGGAACGAACGATTTATGTGCAGGTTCGCTATTAACCCAAACACTGCTAAAAATCAAAAAATTGTCAAAGAACTACTGGATTACGGCAAAATTGCCGCTTAAAATTTAGCGATGTATTGAATACAAGTAAAGCAAAAACAATTGCAAATCCCAATGAAAAAATGGCTTGGAATTTGTTCGCGCTCATCAAGCTTAGAATGAGGTTTCTGGTGCTAATTTTTGAATCTCCTCCTAAAAATTTGCTTCAGAAGACAGCGAGAATGAAATAACGAAGATGATTAAAACACTCGCAAATAATGAAAATTTGGAAAGCGGCAGAACGATTTTAAGAAAACGATTACACAAATTTACTCTTTCGTTCGGATTTAAAAATTTGGCCGTTATGATGACGACTAAGTAT
>CAZOYZ010000117.1:0-3170 GCA_964584045.1 uncultured Prolixibacteraceae bacterium
TATTTTCGTTTTCCTGACCGTCTTTTCCTGTTTTTTGTTTTTTTGACGGATCGGTAAACGATCCATGCGGCCAGCAAGACAACAACGCCTGCGATCAGGTAGATCATGCCGCTGAAAAGGCTGTCGCCTTTGGCGCGGCTCCACATGCCCAGGACTTCGTCGTTTTGATCCAGGAAATCATTGATAATGGCGCAACGGTCAACAATGCTTTTATCCGGATACTGGACCGGATTTACTTTCAGGCTGTCATTGCCCGGACCAAAGAAGTAATCCAGGTTGACGGTTTGCTCCAGGGTGGAGTCAGTCACGGCTTCGAGGATTTCGGGAGTGGCAACCGCACTGCAATAGCCGCTGACATCCATATTTCGCAACGCGATTTCGGGCTGACAGATGTAATTCAGAAAATAGCTTGCCGCTTTTGCGTTTTTCGCATATTTCGGGATCACCCAGCAGTCGAACCAAATATTACTACCTTCTTCGGGAACGGCAAAGCCGAGCGGAACGCCCACCTTGTCCGCCTCTTCAATGGCCCATACGGCATCTCCGTTCCAGGCATAGCAAAACCAGATCTCGCCCTTTGTCATCATATCTTTCCCAAAGTCGGCTTCCCATCCGGCCAGATAGGGTTTCATCGCTTTCAACTGGGTCTCGACCAATGCAATATCCTGTCCGGTATGATCGTTGGTGACGCTGTAAACCGTTCGCTTTCCTGATGAAATATCGTCGCGCAGGCCGTATACGGCGGCCATCGCGTAAGCATCCCAGTAGCTGTCTTTCATCAGCATTTTTCCTTTGTTTTTCTGATCCCAGAAGCAGCCCCATGTGTTCACCTCATCGGGCTGGATCTTGCCGGTGTTGTAAAGGATCCCGGAAACACCCCACATGTAAGGCAGCGCGTAGTCGGCCGCATTTTTTCCTTTCGTGCTGAAATCGGTCAGCCAGTTGAGGACAAAGGGCGACAGATTGGCTTTCATATAGTTGGGTGTGGATCCGAAATCGTGACTCAGCGGCTGCAAAAGATCGTTGTGGATCATGCGCTGCATCACGGCCTGGGTAGGGCAGACCAGGTCAAAATCTTCCTGGCCGAGGGCCACCTTGGTGTACATCACTTCCACCATGTCGAACACCTGGTAGACGATCCGGACATCTTCTCCGGTTTGCTCCTTGTACCATTCGGGGAATTCGTTCAGCAGATCTTCGTCGATGTAGTCGGCCCAGTTGTAGATTTTCAGGACATGCTGACGATCGCTGTCACTGGCCTTGCATTCTCCGGAAAGAAAGAAAAACAAGGCGATAAAAAAGCCTGGCAAAAAGGCAAAGTTGATCTTCTTCATGTTACAATCGTTTTTTTGCGGCCCGTTGGTTGATGATCACCAACAGGACCAACACGGTGATAAAGATAATCGCAGAAAGCGGACGCAGCTCAGGAGTCAGTCCTCCTTTACGCGCATCGGCATAGATATAGGTTGAAAGCGTTTCAAGTCCTTCATTTCCAATTGTAAAGAGGGTCACCACAAAATCGTCGATCGAAAGGGTAAATGCCAGGATAAACCCGCTGATCATCCCCGGCCGCAGCTCGGGCAACAGGATTTTGCGTAATGCATATAACGGAGTAGCGCCCAGGTCGAGCGCGGCTTCGTACAGGTTATCGTTCATCCGGCGTAACCGGGGGTATACGCTGAGCACCACGTAGGGTGTACAAAAGGAAATATGGGCCAGGATCACCGTGGTGTACCCCTGCGAAATGCCCAGGCTCACGAAGAGCAGGAACAGGGAAATGGCCGTGATGATATCGGGATTCAGGATGGGAATGCTGTTGATTAGCTGAACTGCCTGGCGTGCCTTTGGTCTCAGGTTGTAAATGCCGATTGCCGCAACGGTTCCGAGCAGCATCGATACAAAGGCCGAGGTCAGCCCGATGATCAGCGTATTCCATAGGGCGCTTGTTAATGAATGGTGTATCCCGCCCCGGAACAATGACGTGTAGAGTTTAAATGAAAAGCCGGTCCAGTTGCCCAATACTTTCGCCTCGGTGAACGAAAAGATGACAATGATGACGATGGGCGCATACAGCATGATTAACAACAGCGCGATATAGGAATTTGAGAAGAAGCGCTTCATCATATCAGGCCTCCTTCCCCGGCGGCTCTGGCGTTGCCTTCGCCGTTAAGCAGTGAGGTCAGTCCGATGAGCAGCAGCATGATCAGCGACAAGGCCGCTCCGTAATTCCACATCCCGTTATAAATATTTTCCTGGAGGGTGGTCCCAAAAAGCTTAATGTTGTTGATCGTCAGCAGTTCGGCAATGGCAAAGGTTGAAATGACCGGCATGAAGACCATCATGATGCCGCTTGAAACTCCCGGCACTGACAAAGGCAGGATGATCCGGAAGAAGACCTGTCTGGGAGTGGCTCCCAGATCCTGTGCCGCTTCGATCAGGCTGTGGTCGGTCTTTTGCAGGACGTTATAAATGGGATACATCATGAACGGCAGAAAATTGTACACCATTCCGAAGTAGAGTGAACCCTGCCCGAGCGGGACCCTCAGGAAATCGAACAGCGCCACGGTCGCGAGGGTGCGGATCAGGAAATTGATCCACATGGGCAAAATAAAGAGCAGCACGATCATTTTCGCGGTCTTTTTCTCCATCCGGCTTAACACGTAGGCTGCCGGATAGCCGAGGAGCAGGCAAATAACGGTGGTGATCAGCGCCACGCCGATCGAAAAAACGAAGGTGTGCATGGCCTCGGGCTGTCTCCTGAAGTGGAGAAAATGTTCCAGCGTAAATTCGCCTGAAGCGTTGGTGAATGCATAATAAACGATCAGGAAAAGCGGTACGACCACGAAGAACGCAAGGAATAAAATATAAGGAATGGACCAGTTCCTTCTTTTTCCCGTGAATGTCATCAGTTTTCTTTTCACTGCAACCGTGATTTTAAAGTTGGGAAATGCGGATGACGCCTGGAGGGATCGTGATTCCTACCCGGTCGCCGTCATCCCAGATATCGTTGGTATCGACGAAGATGTTTTCACCTTCATCGGTCAGTACTGTGAGGTGGTAATGATCGCCTTTGTACAGGATGAAGCTGACTTCGCCGCTGAGCATTCCTTCCTCTTCGTAGTCCTGAAGGGCAATATCGCCAAAATCGATATTTACGGCCACTTCAGTGC
>CAZOYZ010000117.1:3270-4823 GCA_964584045.1 uncultured Prolixibacteraceae bacterium
ACTCCCTTGAAGATGCTGGAAGTGACCTTTCCGCTGAACTGGGCTGCGTCAGACAGCTCAAAAATGTACAGATCTTCGGGTCGCACAACGACATCGACCGGTTCGTTGGGGGCGAATCCCTTGTCGACACACGCGAACTGGTGCCCGGCAAATTCGACAAGACTGTCATGGATCATCACGCCGTTCAGGATGTTGCTTTCACCGATAAAATCGGCGACAAAAGCGTTGGCCGGTTCATTATAAACCGCGGTCGGCGTTCCGGTCTGCTGGATCTTTCCTTCACTCATCACCACAATCGTATCGCTCAGGGTCAGCGCTTCTTCCTGGTCGTGGGTCACATAGACGAACGTGATCCCGAGGCTTTTGTGCATAGCTTTGATCTCCATCTGCATATCCTTCCGCATTTTCAGGTCGAGCGCGGCCAGCGGTTCGTCAAGGAGAAGTACCTGGGGCTCATTCACAATAGCCCGGGCAATAGCCACCCGTTGCTGCTGCCCGCCTGACAGCGAATCCACATCGCGTTCTTCATAGTCGGTCATGCTGACCATCTTGAGCACCTTTTTTACTTTTTCTTTGATCACGGCTGGCGGCAATTTTTTCAGATTCAGCCCAAAAGCAATGTTGTTGTACACATTCAGGTGGGGGAACAGGGCATATCTCTGGAAGACGGTATTTACCGGGCGAAGGTGAGGAGGGGTTTCAGTCATGTCGGTCCCCGCGATCGAGATGTTCCCTTCCGATGCTTTCTGAAAGCCGGCGATGATCCGCAGCAGGGTTGTCTTTCCGCAACCCGATGGTCCGAGAATGGTCACGAACTCGCCTTTGCGAACATCAAGATTTATATCGTCGAGAACCTTTTTTTCACCAAACGAGTGTGAAACGTGTTCAATGTGAATAATATGTTCTGCCCCCTGCATGTAAGAATGACCGGATCAAATTTAGTGAAACAAACAAATGTGTATGAAAGGGCAAATATAAATAATGAAACGACCATGTTTGCACAAACACAAAAGATTGTGACAAATTTATTCTTCCACGAAATACCGAAGCTGATCGAGCATAATGGGTACGTCTTCCTGATCGATGCCCTGCTGCAGCAACTGGGGCAGGTCCTCGTTAAAAACGTTCATGAATCCGGCTTCGGAAAAGCCGGTTCCGGAAATGGACCTTTTGTAATAATCCAGCGCTGCTTTCCTGTTGCCCAGGCTCCACTGAACATGGCCCATGTTCATCAGATCGTGCTTGTTGGGGTTCTCTTCCATGAGCCTCAGAAAATACTGTTCAGCCTGTTCCTTTTTCCCGGTCAGGAAGGAGCACCAGGCGATGGGCCGCCAGACTTTTTTATTCCCGGGAGCCAGGTATTCCACCTTAAAATAATAGCTGAGTGCTTCGTCGAACTGATCCAGTTCAAGCAGACAGTGACCCACGTTCAGCAGGTTGCTCAGGTCTTCAGGATCAAGTTTTTCTGCTTCCTGATAATATTCCAGCGCTTTGTCAGGCCGCTTGAGATTCCGGTAGCACAGCGCGATTTTTTTGACGGTCCACAAGCGGTT
>CAZOYZ010000117.1:4923-12230 GCA_964584045.1 uncultured Prolixibacteraceae bacterium
TTGTGAAAATCAAACCGCCAGCTGAAAATATCCTCAAAATCATTTTTTCTCGGATGAAGCCTGTAAAAGCGATACAGATCCTGGATATGCTGGTTGGAAACAAGCTCCGCTTTCTGCTCCGGCCGGGTCAGTTCTTCGTCGCGTTCAATTTCATCAAACTGGTCAATCATAGACTTGATGCCCTGGACCATGATGTCCCGGTTTGGTTTTGGCAGACTTTGAATGCTGAAGCTGAATGAGTATTTGTCTGAATCGCATAGGACCGGAGCATTGCTGATCATCTCCGGAAAACTGCGGTTGATCTCGTTTGAAATATCTGCAATGTCGCCGACTTCGGGATTTTCGACAAAAAACGGCATAAACCAGTTACCTATTTCGTTGAAAAACGTGAACGACTTCAGCATGGCAAACGAACCGATAAACACATCGGCCCCTTCCATCTGTAGTTTGGAAAACTCTTCCATTTTATCCATCAGTCCCTTCGATAATCCTTTCCACTCCGGATTTTTGTCGTCGGGGAGCCCCTCTTCCATCAGGCTTTCAAGGTTGATCTTGTCTTTCAGCGTGGGGCTGATCCTGATCATTTCGGGAAGGATCTCGTCGCGGATACGCTGCTGAAGCTTTTCGGTCTCTTTGCTACGGATAAACTGGACGATGACACGTTCCAGGTTTTGTCTGAATGCGGGATCTTCGCTCAGTAGTTGCAGGCGTCCGTCGATCCCCGGATAAAACGGGATACGGGAATCATAATGATAAAGTGTGATGAGCAGGCCGATGAATGCCCGCTGATTCACGGATACTTCTTTCATCCCGTACGCATCGAAGAGCAGGTTGAATTTGTTCTCATCGAAGTAGCGCAGCAGGCTCAAGGTGATGGCAGAAACAACAAACGATTTGTAGGCCACCAGTACAGACGGGTTTGCAAGGAACTTCTTCAGGAATCCGGTCTCTTCCGAATTCAGCTGATCGCGAAACCAGATGTGGTAAAACAGTCGGATCAGGTTTTGATGATAGCTGACGGTTTCCTCCTGATTTTTCTCCGGGGCAGCTTCCTGTTCGACCAGGGCCTGCAACTGCGTGTACGACAGGTAAGCTTCCATCTCTGACCAAAAGGAGCCAAAGTCGGTGATGAACCGGGTCCTAAAAATTCGTTTCTTCTCGTACTCGACAGAGGACGAATATTTGACACGGAGAGCTTCATGGACCTGGTCGGCCAGTTCGAATGCCGAAACGATCAGCCTGCGGTACACTTTCTGCCGTTCCGGATCCCGAATGCCTTCTACCGTGTATTTGAGCATATAATGGTAGGTTTGATCCAGTTCGCGCCATGTGTCGTAAAAGGCGCCAGGCCCGGTTTTGGCAATGGCTTTCTCCAGCAGGTCGAAAGCCGGCTTTAATCTGCGTGCCGCCAGATTGCCGCAAATATCGTTGTACTTACTGTGGAGTTCCTGATCTGTCATTTCTGCCATTGACTACCCAAATTAAGTAAAAAAAGATTCATCAAAAATCAATCCAATACGAAATTTCTGACAGAAATGCAGGAACGCAGGTGGTACAGGACGTTTTATTAACTTATCCTGATGCTTTTATTATAAAGCAGTTCCGGGTCTAAATCGGCTTCATTGTCCCATTCAATTGAATCAAAACTAGTCCGTACTGTTTTAAATAATTTCAAATCCTTAAGTTCTTGAAATATACCAAAATCCAAATAAGGTTTGACATCAAATTGCCTCTGTTCGCCATTTTCAAACGTCAAAAGAAGGAAGTAATTATCCTGTGGCTCTACTTTTTTAACTGCTAAATACATGATCTTTTACTTTAATGGTTCAATTTGAAAGGGCCTTTCTCCATTTTGGCACAATTTCCAATCTGCTAATAAATCGTCTCTGTGGATTTCGATCCATGCCAGAATCAATCTCAACTGTCTGGATGGCATGCTGCCTTCAATTGTTTCACAATCAATTATTTTTATAACAATAACATAATCTTGATAATAAGCGTGGATATGAGGAGGATTATGCTCTTTTGGAGCAAAATAGATCCTAATAATAATTCCAAAAAACATTGAAATTGTTGGCATATCCATTTTTTTTCAAAGGTAATTTTTATTCATCAAATTTAAAATGGGGCAACAACGTGCCCAAATAGGGCACCGTTCAGTTATGTTCATTAGTTTGTTAGTTACCATGTAACCATGAAGCTGGTTACCCTGTCGTATCCTGTTGTTCATTAAATCATTGAACATTACATCGTCAAATTTTTTGTTTCTATTTCTCCCCGGCCGGTGAGGAGCCAGTCGATGTTGATTTGTTTGGAATAGGGGGAGAGCATGAAACGGCGGAAGAAGTCGTAACTGGGGGCTGATTTGCCGTTGATGATGTCATAGATCGTTTGAGAACGGGTATAGCCAAGACCTGCCGCAAAACTGTTGGGATTGAGGGAGAGCTTTTGAATGACTAAAGATACCCTTTCAGAAATTTCTGTATTTTTTAAATTGGTTTCGTATTTGTTCTGTTCTTCCAGTACAAGGTTTTCGTCACCGGCTTTAAGCAAAGGATTTCCTGTGCCGTTCATGAGCCAGTTTAAATTCACTTCAGGATATGAATCGATGATCTTTTTTATTGTGCCGAACGAAGGTTCGCTTTGTCTCGGGCCTATGATGTCACGCAAGGTACTTATCGGGATATTTATGCTTCTGGCAAAAGGCCTTTGTTTTCCTTTGGCAAGCGAATCAATCAGATACCGGATGCGTTCATTAATGTTCATTCTGTAAAATATTCTTTAAAATGTTTTGTTTATTGAATTCAATTCCGTACATTTGAAAATGAAAACAGTAAACTTTGTCGCCTATGGCTAAAACCAGTACCTAAACTAAATTAAAATGCGCCGTGGATAGCCAGCTGCCTCTGCGGCACAAATCCTCCTGCGGTTCCGTTCACAAGTATTGGCGTACTCCTGGAACCGCAGGATTGATGCTTTGCTGAATAAAAAACGTTAAACTGTTCAAATTTATGAAACGGGCATGTGGTTACCAAACACAAAGCAAGAATTCATAGTTTCAAATGCCTGTTTTATCATCTGGCAGAGTTAAGACACCACACAGGCTTCGTGGAATTACCCTCGCCTTCCGGGAGGGCCGTGGAAACTACTATGACAAACAAGAACTGTAACGGCTCAAATTAAAGAACATATGAGAAAATATGGGGAACTTCTCATTTTTATGTTGATGATCTTCATGTTTACCTTTCAGGCATGAAACCGAAGTGTCAAAGGTTATTCCCGGTTTCCGGCTTTAGAGCAACACGAATAGCATTTTATATTTTCGGATTTGCCGATTGTTGGGAATACACTTATCCTGATCTTACCAGTACCTAAAAACCATGTACAATTCCGGATTGCAAACCAGATCCCATTCCCTGATTCCTTACGCACCGGAATTCGTGCAAGCGAAAAACAGCATCAACTAATTTTGCAGTTTTTAGGAGTGGCGGGCCGCTATCCTCCGGGGTAGCGGCTTTTTAGTTCCTCGGGCAAGGTGTTTTTTTTAAAATGCCTTTATGTTTTATTAATCTTATTGTTTACTTTTGATCAAAATAGAAACCAAATCAATGACCTGATGAACTTCTTTAAAAAAATAACTATGAAAAATTACGTTTTAATGGTATTATTCACGGCCGCTATCCTGCTGTATTCGTGTAAAGAGGAAAATTATTATACCGATGAAGAATTTGATCTGAAAGCCAGTCAGATGGAACAGGTTGGACCGTTGTTCGATGCCATCGCACGTCAGCCGGAAATGGCCGGTCAACTAATTAACACGGCGGAGAAATTGTACACCAGTTATACTGAACTACTCCCCATTTCGGACCGGGCTGTTAATGAGCGTGGAAAAGCAAGGGGATTGGCGTTTGCCGGATTGTTCGATGCGATTGCCCGTCAGCCTGAAGCCTTTGAAATGCTGGACATAGCAGCGGAAAAATTTCTCGGTTCGTACAGTGCAGATTATATCAGTGATGAACTTCTTGAGGTTACCAAAACATACGCGATGGGGGCATTGTACGAATCTCTGGCCCGCCAGCCGGAAGCCAACGATCTTTTTGCCGCCGTTTGCAAAAAATATCTGAATTTTCAGATGAGACTGGATTAACATTACCTGTCGGCCTGAAGCCGTTATTTTTTGCAGATGATGCCGATCAGTTTTTCATTTTTGCTGCCATCATTATTGATCAGTCCCAATTGGGTGCTTTTGTAGTTCCAGTTAGCTGATCCGATCCCCTGTTCGTGGAAAATTTCTGCAAAATAAAAAAGGAAGACAGGCGCTGATGATGCGCCTGCCATACCAATTGGTTATTAAATACCGGGAATATTACTCGCTGATGAATTTCTCAAGCAGTGTTTTGATGGTACTATTCCCGGGATAGCCTAATTGCGTTTTTTGGACGGCTCCGTTTTTATCGACGATCACGTAAAAGGGAATTCCTTGTATTCCGAATTTACCGTTGAGGTAATTCCATTCGTCCGGGTTCACCCGGTAATGTTCTCCTTTAATATCGGGAATTTTATTTTTCCAGGTGTTCTCGGGAGAAGTTTGATTAGTTACGTATACAAAAGAAACCTTTTTGCCGGCGAGCTCTTCTTTAAGCGGCCTCATCTCATCCATTGCACTCATGCAGGGACCGCACCAGGTGGCCCAGAAATCAACAAGGACAACATTTCCCCGGTATTTTTGGATGATCGACTCAAACAATTTATCAGCTTCGCCTTTTGGTGTTTCGTTCACAATATAGCCCGTTTTTAGTTTATTAGCTTCGATTTTTGCTTTTGTCTGATTGTTGCAGGTTACCACGTAGTCGGCAAGGAATGGCGTGCTTAGTTCTCCCCGGAGTTTGAGAAGAAGACTGTCGGAGGCCGGCGTCATTTCGGAAACAATCTTTCGGCATGCGCCCTGGGCAGTCATCAGATCGGTGCCGAATCCGGGCTGGATATTGAAATATTTTTTAAGGTTTTCGCGGAGGATTTCTTCTTTCGGGTTGCGGACGAATTCGTTGAATTGCAGCCTGTTTATATAACTCATGTAACGATTGCTCAGGATACCCATCGGATTATTGGTCAGCGTGTCGGTGATGAAACGATAGTAAGAGGAGGTTACCGTATCCGGTTTGGATTGGAATCCCCGTACGGTATTCGGAACTTTGTTCTTCTGCCGGTAGGCGCTTTCAAAAATCATTTTGTAACTCATTAAATTTACCGCGTGGGTATAGTCGATGTCGCCTCTAAGAATTTGCCAGGCCTTTTCCCCGATCGTCCCCTTTTCACGAAGAGAATTGATCCTGTTTTGATCGTTCTTCCACAGTTCAGTGATGAATGTTTTGAATGACTCAGGTGTCACATTCAGAATGTCGTTTTGGATCTTCATATAGTCAAAGGTAACGGGGTTCTTTACTTTTAGAAGATCGCTGTTGACTGCGGCCGATTCGCCTGTAAAGAAAGAACCTGAGCTGCCGGACTGAGGGGCGATCATATGAAATAAGGATTTCCCGGGCTCCAGGAACACCTGACTTTTAAAGAATTTGCTGTCCACAAAAACCTGCTGCGGATAAGATAAAGGTATCTTCGTTGAAAAACAGCCCGTCGGGTCAATTTCTACGACATGCGATTGCTGCGATCCTGTGATGATATCGTTCACATGAACCAGGAACGTTTTGATCCCGATCCGGGGTGTATATCCGCTCACATAACCGGAATAGGCCGCTGAGTCCTGTCTGAATAAAGGTAACTGAAAAGCTTCACCGGCGGTTACGGAACTTTCGGCCGGATCGTGCGTACAGGCGGTGAGCGTCTTGTGTGACTCTCCGATGAGGCAGTTCCCGTTTTTATCTTTTTGTGCATATAAAAGTTTCTCTTGTGAATCGTTCACAAGGGTGACTGTAAATTTGTCCTTCCTGAGTTTAAGGTCACCATATTGCCATACCTGGCCCTGACAGACGGCAAGGGTATCCCTGAAACTGATTTCCCATTTCCCGGATGCTTTACTGAACCAGTCTCCAAGCAGCCATTCCGGAACTTTTGAGGATACTGACGGAGCGAGCTGGATGTCATAAATAAACCAGTTGCCTCCTTCATTGGCTTCGCCATAGTCCACTTTTTTTACCGAGCCGTCGGGTTTGGGGAAAATCAGAGAATAGGATATTTCTCCCTGCCCTGGCAATGTATACTTTTGGCCCGTGGGAATTCCTTCGGATGCTTTTATGAACAGCTTTTCGCCCCCTCCAACCGGCTGAATGTAGGTTTCCTTGGGTATAAAGATCCAATTCCCGGGACGAAAATGAATATGAAAATGAAAAACGGCTGAGCTGTCTGTCAGCTCGATCCTGGTAATGCGAAGGTAGTCGCAGGTAGCAACTCCGTACACTGGTTTCTCAATAACGGTTTGGGCCAGGGTGGCCGTTGTCATCAACAAGGTAAAGAAGATCAGTGAAATTGTTTTCATTTTTTGGTTTTTTAGGTAAAAGAATATGGATGATGAAAAGCATAGGGACGAGGTTTTAAGAAGCGTACCGGCGAAGCATCTTCAGTTTCTCTCTGACAAGGTCTTTACGGCGCCGGGAGACCGGGACCTGATCGCCGTTTGACAGGATCAGACATCCGCCTTCCTCCCGGACGAAGGCGGTTACGTGCTTCAGGTTGACCAGGTGAGTTTTGTGGGCGCGGACAAAGCCGTGTTCGGCAAGGAGTTCTTCGAATTCCACCAGCGTTTTGGCAACCAGCACGGGTTTTCTGTCAGGAAAGATTACGCTGGCATAATTTCCTTCGCCTTTGCAACGGACGATGGAATCCACGGGTACATATTCCACACGGTCGCCCGACGGCAACCCGATCTTTGGTGAAGCCGGGCGAAGCAGGTTCTGCTGAAGGAATTTGATCCTTTCATTTTCCTGTTTTTCCTGAATGCGCCGGCTGACCCGCTCTACGGCGTCCCTCAGTTCGTTAATATTGACCGGTTTCAGGATGTAGTCGGCCGCCGAAAAGCGGATCGCTTTGATGGCATAATGATCATATGCAGTAACGAAAATCACTTCGAAGGGATAGCGGTCAAAGGCTTCCAGCAGCTTGAACCCGTTGCCTCCCGGCATTTCGATATCCAGAAAGATCAATTGCGGCTGAAACTGACGGATCAGCCCGATGGCCTCACTGACGGACGAGGCTTGCCCCGCCAGTTCGATCCCGGGACAGTGTCCGGAAAGGATGCCGGCGAGATTTTCGCGGCCGTTCCGCTCGTCGTCAACGATGATGGAAGTTAGTTTCAT
>CAZOYZ010000118.1:0-5108 GCA_964584045.1 uncultured Prolixibacteraceae bacterium
GCGTCGCTGCTTTTTGACGCGGATTTACCAGCGTTCCCCCGGTAGAGACATGGGCAAACAACGGATTGGAACTCTTCCTTGTCGTTGATACAGTCTGCTTTACAGCCTTTTGATCTTTCGGAACAATTGATGCCCAGTTCTTGCTGTAATATCCCCGTGCATCGAACTTCTTTGTCTGTGCCGGTTCACTGTCGGATTCAATGCTGGCTTCTTCTCCTGGGGTCAGACCGGAAATATGGATCCCGTTCCTGATTTCGATCGCACCATCATACAACTGCACGTTGGTTTTCCCGAACCGGTCTACCTGCACCGAAAATTCCGTTCCACGGGGTCCGATCACCGCGGTCGGCGTGACCACCATGAAATCACCGCTTTGCCGGTCTTCTTTCACGTAAACCTCCCCTTTTTCAAGCAAAACCTGATCGTTCAGCAACGTTGTCGTTGTTCCCGGTTTGATGGTGATGCTTGTCTGGTCGGAATGAAAGTTCATGGTCACCGGAGAGGACGTGTCGCCTACCTCAACTTTATCGCCCGGAACGATGCCGATCGATTTGCCAACGGGGGATGTTCCGTTTTTTGTTCCCGCTTTGGTGACTTTAATCCTGGCATTATTGTCAACCGACATGTTGGCAATCTCTGCGTTGCCGTGTTTCAGTTCAGTGACAATGGTTTCAGCATAATCGTCATCCTGCATGAGATTTCGCACATTTTCCGCGTCCGACCATTTGCTTTCAGGAATTTCAGGAGTCGCCGCAACAGCCGACGGAATTGCCTTCTTAGGGGCATTTATTTTTTCGACGGTCTTCTTTAATTCCTCATTTGTGCGGTCCTCATTCAGTGCCATCTGGTAATATTTCTTTGCCTGTTGGTCGCAATACATTTTATTGTACTGGCTTTCTCCCCATAATGCGGCTTTCGTAAGGTCTCTCCAGGCATCGGCTACTGCCTTGTATGCAATCGAACGGATTTTCGATGCTTTAATCTCGCCAAAATCTTTCGTGATCGAAGATGCAGCGGAGCCGGCCTTTCCCAACATACTCCCGGCCATGTTAATGAAATCGGTCTTGGCAGCATACGCAAAAACGCGTTCTGCATAATCGGCATAAGCCATTTCCAGCCGGTAAACCATCATAAACCGAAGCGTCATGCTACCTTGCTGATCCAGTAATTTTTCGGCTTTCCGTAGATAGTCGATGGTTTCCTGTTTTGGATTTGAAGAACTTTTTACGCCCTGCGATTCCTGCCAATACGGACGATCAAAGGCTTCATCAGCTTTATCCAGTAAGTCATTGAACTGGTTGCTGATTTCCTCGTTTATCTGGTCAGAATCATCTCCCGCGCTTTCTGTTCCGGTAAGAAAAGGAGTTGTTGTCGTTGACGATCCTGATTTCCGTTTAGCGCCACCGGATGTCGTGCCGGAACCGTCTGCAACAGGGGGATTGGTCGGCTTGGACTGCTGTCCGGTACCGGATGCATCCGCGATGACCTGATTTCCGGATGACGAACGGCCTTCCTGAGCAGAGGCTGATTCGTTGTCTCCGGATTGATCTGCCTTTCCTTTTTCTCCCGCAGAACCTGTTTGTTGGTTCAAATTCGGAGTTTCCTGCTTATCCGATCCATCGGTTTTGGTTCCTTTTGTCGTGACGTTTCCGGTGGAGCTTGTCACAGCCGTTGTTTTGTTCAGATCAAAAAGCCGGTCGTGTTCCTGCACGGCGTAATCCGAAAAAGCTTCCCAGTCACGGGTTTCCACATTCGCCACTTGCTGTTTCTTCGATTCCACCTCATCGCTTGCACGGATATTGGCGACAATCCTGTTTTTTTCGGCTTCCGCCTGCCGGCTTAAGTCTTTCCATTTCTGATCAAACTCATTCCAGGCCATCGTCCCATCCGCAAAGTCTTTGGTCAGTTTTCCAAGAAGGGTATAATACGTTGTTTCATCAAATTGATACCGGGAGTCGTCAGCACTAATCCGTTTATTGGGGCCGGATTCCACCTCCTTCTTTTGTTGGTTAAACCGGTCCAGAAGCGTATAAAAACGACTTGCTTCCTCTTCGTTGGCCTTCATGTAGCTCACCATCTCTTCAAAGGAGTCAGCCGCTTTCTTCGCCGACTTCATCAGCTCTTCAAGCTTTTCCTTTTTCATCTGGTTATTATCAGGAATACGCCATGCCTCTTCCAGTTTCACGTAATTATCCTTGATGCCATCGATACCTTCCCTGGCTTTATCCCAGGCCTCATTAATACCTTTCGTCGTCAACTCCTCATGAGTCCCGGTAAAAAGCTGGACCACATCATATACCTGTTTCGCGATCGCATAGGTTATTTCCCAATATTTCCGGGCATTGCTTTTAGGCGCAGAGAAATACAGATCACGAAGTTCGTTTAACCGGGCGCTGGTTTTTTTTAAACTGTTTTCCCAGTACGCGGCTTTAAACTTCCCACTCAACCCGGCATCGACCTGAACCGTAAAGGAAGGATTTTGCTCCCGTGCTTTCTGGTAATTGTTCTTAAAATCGAAGTTCAGGTCATTTTCCACCGCACGGTTCAGATCGTTTAACCGACTGATCGCCTGCTGCAGATTGCTTTCAGCCAAACGGTTTATCTCCTTCACGTCTGCATGAATTTTATTGACCAGTCGCTGCACGTCTGCTTCTGCCTGTACGGCGCTTAAGCTAACCGGACCGCCTGTATAGCCTGCATCCGAACCTTGCGGCGAAGACAACCGGATGGGCTGCAAAGCCCGAAGCTGACGTTCAATATCGTCTAATTGGGAAGAACTTCCTGACCCATAGCTTTGCTCCTGCTGCTGATAAAAGGTATAGGCCTCCTTTGAAAAATACTCATACGCGTCATTGACCTCACTCATTTTCGCATTTTTCACAGCCTCATCATCTGATTTTTGAATGGCAGCCAACGCCTCATTCTTCTTTTGAACAGCCTTTTTGCCCTCCGATAAGAATGAACTCTTGAAATCGTCCCACGAGATGTATCCTTGATCCAACCGCTCGCCTTCCTTCCTGATTTGATTCATGTACCCCGAACCATCGAAAGAATAGCGGGGATCGGTCCAGTCAATCTTAAACCGGGCTTCCTGATCCAGGTTCTTCGCAATTTGCGACAACGCACTTTTCCTGGTTTCGAAAATCTCCACAACAGCAAGACCTTTTCCTATTTGTTCTTCCAGATTGAGATAGTTTCTTTCCATCTTTTTTGCCCTGCTCAGCATCAGGGAAAGATGTTGCTTTTGAGCTGCGGTTTCCAGTTTTTGCAGTTCGGCCTCGCTCATCTTTGTGTAATCGGCAATAAACTGATCGATGCCTTCCTTGGTCGTAAAGAAGAACCCCA
Organism: uncultured Prolixibacteraceae bacterium; assembly: GCA_964584045.1. GTDB lineage: Bacteria > Bacteroidota > Bacteroidia > Bacteroidales > Prolixibacteraceae > JBCFBK01. The sequence goes on from CAZOYZ010000118.1 coordinate 3,346, forward strand.
CCATCTCTTTCTCGGCCAGGTTCTTCGCCATATCCTTCAACGTTTTTCCACAATTGTAAATGGTTTCCAGGTAGGACCATGCGATATTCTGGTCATCGAGCGTTTCCATCGCCCGGATTCCTTCAAAAGCTTCACGAATGCCTTTTTGATTGTTCTTTGTCCGCTGCACCATATTTCGCCAGTATTGCACATTCAACTGAGGTCCCAGCGTGGCGCTCAATTGATATTTGTAGTCCGGATTGCTCTCCCTTGCTGTCCGGTACCAATCATAAAATTCACCTTCCGAGCGGCGCATCTGTTCATTGAGAACCTCCAGCTTTTCGAGGGATGCCTGTATGTTTTTCCGGGCAGCTAACGCATTCACTTCGCCAACTGCTGTTTCAATTTCGTTTATGTAACTGTTCACCTGCCATTCCTGGGCAAACACGAACGGAAACAGAAAAAAGAAACCTATTATAAACGTCACGACTTTTTTCATCATCAACAGGATTTTGAATTGATCAATCACTGAAACGCCGGATATTCCACCAGGCAGGTAATCCGGTGCTGGCAGCCATTACCGACTTGTGTTTTCTCGTCTTTGGTAATCATCAGCTTTCCAAAACTGCCGTCTTTCAGTTTAAAAACAAGTACCTCGTTTACCGGGCATTCCTGGCAATCGATAAACAACTGCCCATCGCTGATGTACCCGGAAGCCGGTGCTGATTTCACATCTTCAAGCCGCGACTTCCCGGTTTTCGCCCAATTTCCGCAGAGAGCCGGATTAGTTGTACACCAGGGTTCGTTCAGTACATCGGGATCAGGCGATTGGTGACCATCGCGGACCCGGCCTGTTTTAAAATCGTAGCCATTGTTTTGATTGTCAAGCACAATTTGTTTGGCGCCACTACTTCGCGATGCACTGGTCGACGTACTTGCTGTTGGTTTTTGCTGCACAGGCGCGGCCACTGATGTTTTTCCCGGCGGAAGGAGCCAGACATCAGCATAACATTGTATGGAAAGGTATTTTTCGTGCTGCCCGTTCACATTAAAAACAAAATGGGTAAATGAACCACGTTTCCCGCCAAGCAGATCCTTCACGACAAAGCGGGTGTTCATGCCATGATAGGCATTAGACCAGACTCCTGAAGCGCTCCGGTAATGAACATGCACAAAATCAAGTCTACCCGATTTGACGCGGACTTCAAGCACCTCGTCATCTTTCAGTTGGTTCAGGTCAACGGTCAGGTATCGGCCCCCGAGGCTTTTGGTATAGTTATCGCCTTTCCCGTCGGCAAAACACTCGCCTAACAATTTTTCGCCAGCAGGTACAACCGGTTTCTGCCGGCCTCCGACAGAAAATTCTTTTTCTGCCAGTTTTTGTCCCGAATACCAGACTTCCGCACGATAATCACCCAACGGCCAGGCATTTCCGGCATTATCGATGAAGGAATGCACCCGGTTCCGTCCATGGATGGTCGGCAAATAATCATCTTCAACCACCAGACAATTATGGGTTTTACTCACCCATTTCACCTGAAAATTTTGTCCGTTTGTATTTCCCTGGTAGTCGAAAGTCAGGTGGATTTGTTTTTCGGAAACCGGGAAATTCGTCCCGCCGTCAATGATATCCAGGCTATTATTCACTCCGGCCCCCATTTTTAACGATGCAATCGTCAACCCCGTTCCGCGGGTTGACGACGCTGATCCGTAGCTTGTTGAAGCAGAAGTTGAAGATTGACCGGACCAGCCGGCTTGATTTCCGGTACCCGAACTACTCCCTG
>CAZOYZ010000118.1:5208-12156 GCA_964584045.1 uncultured Prolixibacteraceae bacterium
GTTGAAGATTGACCGGACCAGCCGGCTTGATTTCCGGTACCCGAACTACTCCCTGTTGACGGACTGGATGCCGGCTTGTTGCTACTACCCGATGAGGAATAACCGGAAGACCTTGTTCCGGAAGAGCCTGTCGCGGAAGAAGCTGACGCAGAGGCCAGTTGGCCGCTTTGTTGAGGATGTCCGTTAATCAATGCGAATGATTCCAGGATATTCGACATTTCAACCATTTTCTGATCAACCTTGTCTTCAGCAATGATCGCCCAAACCACATACGCCATACCAGACCTGATGATGTAGTAATTTGCAAGTACCGTATTGACCTGATTGTACGTCCACATATATCCCGACCAGCGGGCGGGAAGACCATTTAAATCGGTCAATTCATCAGTAATCCGGGTTGCTCCCTGGATCATATTTTGTTCAAAGACGGACTGAAGCTGGGTGTCGGTAATCTGCTGTTTTAAAGGAACCGCCCGGACCCGCACCACCAGGTTTTCATCGGGACTGACAAAGACATGGATTTTGTCAGAACCATCCGTTAACTGGTTCATCTTGTAACTGACAGGGACATTGATTTTGAAATTCATCTGCCGGTCTTCAACCCAGCGTGTTTGTGCCTGTATGACCTGAAAGCCGGACGTAACCAACAAGATAAAAGTCAAAAAAAGGGAACTGCCTGTTACCGGTTTTCGACGTAGTTTCATTTTATTCAATTGTGAATTGTTTGGCCACTGGCTTTGCATTATCCGTCTGAATCTGGATAACCACCTCATAGACTCCCTTAGGCCATCCCTGATTGGGACGTGAGAGGCTGGAGTGCAGCTCAAGGTTTCCCATTTTGTCGCCCGTATCCAGGACAACATGATCAATCTCGATTTTGGTGTCGCCGTAATACATCCAGCTAAATTTCACCTTCGTATCAGCAACGCCGTATTTCAGGACACAACTCGCAAATATTTCACCGGCTGAAGACGAAATGACCGGAAAGTCCTGATCGCACAGGTTGCCGGTTAAAGCAGTACAGATTTTTGCATCGCTGATTTTTGCCGTGGAAACATTGCACTGGCAACTTCCACCATCGCCCTGACCTCCTCCTATAAGGAAGAAAATACCGATGATCAGGATCACTGAAATGATAATTAACTTCTTCATGAAATTTAGATTTTTAGGTTCTTTAAAATGCACAATCCGCTTTTTTGAAACTGTTCATGATCGTATTCGAGAACAGGATCGCCTTTTCTTCGTTTGCAATATTCCCGGCAAATCCCAGAAGATAAAACACGTTGTTGTTCTCGGCAGAAAGGTAGACGAAAATGGAATTTCCGTATTTGTACAGGTACTGATAAACCAAAAGCCCGTTCACCTCCATCGAACTGCTCCCGATAATTTCGGCTCCCTTGCTTTTTATGTCATTGAGATGTTGGCTCATAAACGTGCCAAAATCAGTTTGTTTGATAATCACCTGCTGGACCATATTCAGACCGCTGCCGTCGCCCCATATAGTCTGTCCGGTTTTTGAGTCCGTAACCCGATAGCCGGAGGGCGCCAGATGTTCAATGCAGGCGTCATCCGACACCATTTCAAAATAGCCATCCGGCACCGGAGAAACATTGCTCATCGTGTTGGACTGACTGCTTAATCCGGAAGCAATAATGTCGAACCAGGTTTCGTCCAACTTTTGGTTATCAAGCCAGATTTCGGCACGGTACCGCCCTTCGGGCCATGCGTTACCATGGTTATCCAGAGAAGTATACCCCCGGCCTGATGGCGCGTCAGCCGGGAAGAAAGGAGAATCGCCAAGCGAGGTGTTGTTCGTTTCGTTGAACCATTTCACCATAAATGTTTTTCCGCCGGCATTCCCCGAGTAGCCAAAAACAACATAGACTTTTTCGGTCAGCGGGTCAATCGTGTTTTGCGGGTTCACAATTCGGGCATCGGCGGTAGCGTCTGTGCCGACTGACATATCTGTGAGCTGAATATTCACCGGGATGTTCGCAGGCGTCTGCGAACTGCCAATTCCTCCGATGCTGCCCAGTCCGCCTGTTTGATTGGGGTTACTTGTCTGCACGTTGCCGCCCAGCACGGTAAAGGAATTGGTAATGGCGTCCGATTCGGCGCTTCGTTTGGACAGCAGGTTCTCCGGGACCATCGTCCACACCACATAAGCGATCCCGTTTTGAATCGTATAAAACGCGCCAATCACCACATTGATATTATTATAGCGCCATTTGTACGCACCCAGTTTCCCGTTCATCCCGCTCATCGTGTGGGGCTGGATAACCAACTGCTGCGCGCCTTTAATGATATTCTGAGAAAACACCTGTGCGATCAGATCGACTGTTGCATTGGACTGAACAGGGATAGACCGGACCCGGACAGCCACATTCTGATCGGGACTCACAAACGCGTGTATTTTGTCGGTACCGTCCCAAAACTGGTTCGTCTGGTAATTCGAGGGAACTGAAATTTTGAATCTCATCTGGGCATCCTCGATCCATCGGTTCTGTGCCACTGCAGAAAAACCCGCGAACAGGATAATGAACACTATTGCAGCATATTTCTTCATGATTTTTGGTTTTTTTTCACGTTAAGAATTTTCCATTTTTTCAAGTCCTTCAATGATCATCTTCCTGAAGGCGCTGTTTACAGGGATCCTGTGCCCCCGCACCATTTCGATATAACCGGAAACCGGATCAGGAATGTGTTCCAGGTATTTCAGATTGATGACAAACGCTCCGCCGATCCGCACAAATGAACTGCCTTCAAGCAATTCAGAAAGCGCATTGATACTGAAATTAACGGTAAGCGAAGAATTGTCGGCCATACAAAAAACCAGCTCATCCCCACGTTGTTCGCAAAAGACGATTTGCCCTGAATCGATAAAATTGATGGACGGACCCGAATCAATAATCAGTTTTCCTTTTTCAGCATTAAATTTTGATTCCATTTCCTGACTGGTTGCTCAAACGTACTATAAAAGTACAAAAAGCGCTGGTCGCCTCCAGAGGAAAAAAACATACGATCATAAAGAATGAACAAACGGGATGAACGGACAGTAATTCGTTTACATTTTTTCAAACAGGTGGAGCAACTCGTCTTTCTTGCGCTTGGCAACCGGAACCTGTGAACCATCGGCAAGTACCAGGTAACCGCCATCGCTCTTTTCAAAACGGTTAATATAATTCACATTGATGAGATGCGACTGGTGAACCCTGAAAAAACCAAATTCGCAGAGCAGGGTTTCAAACTCCTTTAGCGTTCGTGAAACCACCAGCTTTTTTGCCCCCGAAATATGAAACTCGGTATAATTATGAAACGATTCGCAGCGGATGATTGTTGAGACTTTCACAATATGGATGCTTTCCTGGGTTTTCAGGACAATCTTCTTGTCTTCGGGAGAACTGCCGTTCAGGTTGTCCAGAAAGGCAGCAATCTTTTTAGCAAGATTCTTATTGGTAATGGTTTCGCGGGCTTTTTCAATGGTTTGAACCAATTCGTCGATATTCACCGGCTTCAGAATGTAATCGAGGGCGCTGCATTTGAACGCTTTCACGGCATATTCATCGTAAGCGGTCACAAATATCACCGAAAAATCGACTTTGTTGAACGCGTTCAACACATCGAACCCGCTGCCATCCGGAAGGTTGACGTCGAGCAGCACCAGTTCCGGCTTCAATTCTCTTATTTTTGAGACTGCGCCGGCCACATCACCGGCCTGACCAACAATTTCCAGATCGGGACAAAACGACTGCAGAATATCTGCCAGCATCGTCCGGACGGGTTCTTCGTCATCAACAATGAGTGTTCTCAGCATAATCTGTCAATTACATATTCCGAATATGAACAGTCATCGTTTTCAAAATCAGCTTCCGGGCACCGGCAGTCCTCAAAACTCTTTTCGCTCCGGAATCGAAAAGCGGACGATTGTCCCCCTTCCCTTGTTCAATTCCGATTTATCAACGATATCGAAAGATAAACTATTTTTTTGTTTTTGGTTTAACAGTTCCAGCCGTTCTTTCGTTATTCCAATCGCCATAGATTTGTGGTCGCCATTGTTCCGTGTCCCGTCATGATGAATTCCTGTTCCGTTGTCTTCAATTTCAACCAGGATCGTTTCGTCTTTCAGGATATAACGAATCTCTATTTTTCCTTTTTCCGGAATATTCTTCAACCCGTGCTCAATGGCATTTTCAATGAACGGCTGCCCCAGCATCGGGGGGATCAAGGTACTCTCCTGGTCAATCTTTTCATCGACAGCGATCGCGTAATCAAACTTTCGCGGGTACCTCAGGCCTTGTAACTGCAGGTAAAACCGGAGGGTCTCCAGTTCCCTGGCAAAATGTATTGATTCAGTCGCCGAATTCTCCAGAATCAGGCGCATCAGCGATGAAAACGACGAAAGATAATTCACCGCATCTTTTTTTGAGTTCCCAAAAATATAACTTTGGATGGCCGCTATCGAGTTGAAAATAAAATGCGGATTCATCTGCAATCGCAACAACTTTTGTTCGAGAAGCAGCGTTTTTTGCTGCAACACGGCTTTTCTGCGGACGTATAACAAATGGATGGAAAGAAAAGCAAAAAATGCCAGTCCCAAAACAATAAAAATAGAGACCTTGCGTTTTTTCAGTTTGATCTGCTGTTGCTGGTTTTCCTGCTGAAGCGTTACGATTTCCAAGGCTTTCTTGCCGGTTTCATAGCGGGTTTTCAGTTCTTCAATCTGCCGGTGGCTTTCCGCGTTGAAAATCGAATCGTTCAGTTTTTTCTCTTTCTCCAGAAAATCATAGGCCTTTTCATAATTTCCCAACTTCTTGTAGACCGTAGAAAGGCCCTTCAGATTTCGGAGCAACAAGTTCTTCGAGCCAATGGAATCCGACAGGGAGACCGATTTTTGGAAATAGTCAATCGCCTTGTCTGCCTGTCCCATTTTTTCATACATCATCCCCATGTTGTGAAGTGACAGGGCGATCCCTCCCTTCTCTCCAATATCTTCTCTGATCTCCAGAGACTGATGGAACAATTCCAGCGCTTTGGCGTACTCTCCCTGTTCGGCATAAATAAGCGCCATGTTGCACTGTATTTTGGCGATACCGATATTGTGTTGAATCTGCCGGTTTAGATCGAGCGCGGACCGGTAATACTCCAGTGCTTTTTTATGATCGCCTTTCCCGTTAAAAATCACACCGATATTTCCCAGTACAGACGCATACTCTTCAGTGAGCTTATTATCCCTGAAGTAAGGGATGGCCCTCCTGTAATAATCAAGGGCATCATCGGGTTTGCCCCATTCCCAGTACAGTGCACCCAGATTATTCAGCGAATAACTGATGCCTCTGCTGTCATTTATTTTTTCGCGGATGGCCAGTGCCTGCCGGTAAAGTTCCGCGCCCGCGGCGAAATCAGAGAGGGCAATCTTCAGGTAACCGATGTCGCTCAGCGCCTCCGCGATCTTCACAGAATCTTCCATCGACCGGTAGTAAGCCAGTCCATCTTCCATATTTTTTATCGATTCAGCAAAATTTCCCAGGTATCCGTTGGCATACCCAATATTCTTCAGCGCTTTGTATTTTTCCGCTTCCTCATTTTGATCTTCGGCAATCCGGTAGGCCTGCAGGCCTGCTTCGAGCGATTCACCGGGATTCGTATACACCACTGCCTCCGAAAGTTCATTCAGTATCCTGGCTTTTTCTATTCCTGTTGCGGACTGACTGAGCGTACGTAAACTGTCAACTTTTTCGGCCTTAACTGCGAAGAAAAGCAAAAAAAACAAAAACAAGAATTTTGTTCTTATCCGCATCATGTCAGAAAATTTCGCTCGCGTTTTTTTAAATTCCTTACAAGCCAATTTCTCACACACTATACATGCGGCTAAATTCACCTTGGTATCCGCAGGGGCGCATTGACATATGATAAACGGCCTTTTAGGATGTCGATATTTGGTTTTTTGTTGAAGGTACAAAAAATGTCGAAAAAAGGAAAATAAAAAGCTAAAGTAAATAAAAAGCTACATCCTGTTCAACTAATATTTTGCCGGTTGTGGTGTCCATCAATAGTTGCAGTGCGAAGGGGTAAATTCCCAGCATACACGAAGTTCAAGCTGGGTTTCGGTTATAAAGGGGTAAATTGCTTTCCGGTATTCCGTCAAATCTTTTTCGGCAATAGTATAAGTCAGCTCTTCAAAAGCACCCGACTACGCTTAAGAAAGATTATTCCGGAGTCATGATCTGCACCTGAAAAGTTCAGTAGGTTCAGTCAATGACAGCATGCCATAAAGGTTCAGCAATCCAACGACCAGGCTATATCATGTTCTGCAGAGCGTTTTTCTTTATTCTGATCAAAATTTCTTTTTTGCTTTTTTCCTCTTCCTCTATATCATAATCATTTTGCAAGCCAAGCCAAAACTTCGCAGTTGTTCCAAAATAAGAGGCTAGCCTCAATGCAGTATCTGCAGTTATTCTTCTCTTCCCTTTAATTATTTGAGAAATCCTGGTTTGTGAAATGTCTGTGTCTTTAGCTAATTTGTAGGCAGTTATCTCAAGAGGTCTTAAAAATTCCTCAAGTAATATCTCTCCAGGGTGAACATTTGCTAATCTTTCCATCTTTAATCCTCCGCTTCTTAATGATAATCTATTACCTCAACAGCGGTTACATTATTATCAACCCACCGAAATATAATCCTCCATTGGTCATTAATCCGGATACTATAAAAATCTGAACTGTGTAATTTTTCAAGTCTGTTAAATGGAGGTATCCTCAAGTCAGACCAATTTTGCGAGTTAATAATCATCCTTAATTTTCTTCGTCCAATTTGTTGTATATCAATTGGTATCCTTCTGACAGGTTCTCCATTTCAGATCTTTTCCGTATCTTTTGAGCCAAATGAAACAATCATACTATCATTTCACATTACTAACGCCAAAGGTTAGTATTTTATTTCAGTTTGTCAAG
>CAZOYZ010000119.1:0-5991 GCA_964584045.1 uncultured Prolixibacteraceae bacterium
CACCGCTGCGTCGTATCCGAACAGGAATCCGCCAAGTGCTGCGACCAACGCCAGGGAAACGGCATATTTCAAATTCTTCATTTTAAGGATATTCTGTTTTTTGATTCAAGTAGTTCCGGTAACTTTTGAATAATTCAACGGTGGCATCTTCTCCTATTTGCACCGACATTTCCGGATCGCTGAAAACACCCGGATACTGATAGCAAATTACTTTTTCAAAATTATCAAACAGCGCCAAATCGTTTACAATTTCTTCCACAGGTCGAGGATAAAGGTACCCTTCCGACTCGTTAAAAAGAAATGCCTCCAGGTCGAGCCACAGATGTGCGCCGGCTTCATCACAGAATTTCTGAAGCAGGTTTACGGCTTCTTTTCCGGTCAAGTCTCCCCCGGGCATCCGCGCAAAGGCAAAAGGGCAAATAATGTCCACATTTTTCAGTAACTCGGGATATGCCTCTTTTGCCCGACCTACTCCCCATCCGTTGGGGGCAAACATGACCGGTTTTTCGGGGGCCAGGCTGTTACAGAAAGGCTTGAATTCCCTGAAAAAATGCAAAACCTCTTTCCTCCGCTGAATTTGCCTGACACTATCGGTCTCAAAACAATCAAGACTCCCCATTCCTTCCTCCGATACATAGAATCCATAGAACGATTCGTGATGGCCGTATAGCTCCCAGAGCTCTTTCGCCACTTTCTTATGCCATTCGAGCGATCCCGACGTATAATCGAACCAGGCATACATGCCGATACCCATAAAGACGTGCATCCCCAGACTGTCAGCCTGGGAAAGGACAGCTTCAACCGGGTCGGCGGCAGCAATTGGCATGCGGCCGGGGAAAAGGGCAGAGGGATAAAATGCTTTTCCCTTATACCCGTCTTCCCCGATCGAATGCTTGCCCACATAGGCCTGATTTCTGAACGATTCCTGAATGACAATGATATCCATTTTCAGTTTGTGCATCGAAGCCACGAGTTCTTTCCACTGTTCATCGGTCATTTCCCTGATTGCCGGATTCCACATCTTTCCTTCTTCTTCGCTCCAGTGATAGAACCCCAGGAATGCGCCGCCTATGGTTTTTGTCGATCCGGAACCGGAGGGGATAATCGTCACGCTTTTTTCTTTTCTGAATATTTTTTCCCCGTCGTTCACCGTCAGAATAATCGTATTCTTTCCTTTTTTGCCGGCCGTTGACATCAAGTACCTGACACAATCCTTTGAATCCGGATTAAGAGAAAGTTGTGTCCTGAACATCCTGGTTTGTTCGTTTTCTTCGTTCAGGTAGATCGCCACATCGAGGTGCCTGACTTCCTGTCCGGTATTCGTAATGCCTGCACGGATATCCAGGCCAACCTTGTCCGTTATTTCAGCCGGAGGGATCAGGGTCAGGCTTATCCTGCTATCCTGCGCAGGTTCCGTGCACGAAAAGAACAAATGACACAGAACCAATTGCAAAGAAAGCCTGAAACAGGGTATGTTTTTCATTTTCTTCAAATTTTATTTTGAGGTTAAGTTTCTATTCCGGTAATACAAGGATCGCGTTCGCGACTTCGCGTTCGCCATGATGGTCAAATTTCTTGTTGTCGGACGGGTAATTTACTACTCCGCCTGACGGTTGTCCTCCGATGTACATGGTCGAAGAACCACCTCCGTCGAGGTTAATCGCATCGGTACATCCCAGCCATCGGAGCGTTTTTTGTAATTCTTTCATCGTCATCCCGTTTGCAGCGGCATGCCGGCCGTCTGCCACCAATAGGATCAGTGTCCCATCCGGTCTTTTTCCCACGGCCGACCTTGGATGACGGTCATTGCAGAAGGCGTCGTCCGGAAGCTCAGTATCTTTGCTGGAAATCCGGATAACGGGGCCCGAAATCATCACGTCGCGCCCGCCAAGCTTCGTTTCCCAGTTCAGGTCGCTGGGATCGGCTTTCAGGACCAGCACATCCCTCCCGTCGATCGAAATTGCCCCCTGCTGATGCCTGCGGCGGATCAGATCTTTGTTCCGGATATTTTCTGAAATTAACGAGTCGTTGACGCGCAGGTACACGACAGAACGATTCCGTTCGGCGCGGGAGGGGGAGGAGTAAGGTACCGCGGTGAGCGTTGGGTGATTATCCGGATCCGGTCCCCTCATTTTGAAAAAGGATCCGTTTATAGCAGCCAGGGCCTTTTTTTTTCGGGCCAACTGAGAAGTTTTTTCAAGTGAATCGCTATAAGCCAACGACAAACGGACAGAATGCCGGCCGGGCAAAATTTCAATAAGATTGATCAGTTGATTGGAGCCGAATAGTTCTTTTTCCTGAAAATGACAGCTTTCCCAGGTAACCCCGGCTGAGATCGGGATGCGCTGCCAGTTTGCTGAAACAAGGGTAAGGGAATCGCATTGTGCCACAGCAGCATATCCTGCAACAAGGAACAAGCATCCGATAAAAGATAATATCTTCATTCGATCACATCTTAAAATGAAAGAGGTTACCCAAAAAGTTTCAACACACCATCCAAACGCAAAGGAATGCGAACTGTACCTGGCGACTTGAATTGAAATTTTAACTTTCGGGATAACCTCTGTCAGATCCGGTTTATTAAAAAGTACTACTTCACGCAGGCGCCTATATACGGTTTGCCACTGCGGTCTTCCCCGGTCTGGTCATACGTCATGATGCCGGCCGGAACTGCGGGGGAGAATGAACTCCCGAGTGTGGCAAGGTCGCCCGTGCTCATCCCGTTTGTTTTGGCCGGGTTATTGTTCCCGGACAGCACACAGGTGTTTGTTTCACCGCCATTGTTGGCAAAAGCTCCCAGCATGGTCGTAAAATCGAATGTGGCTCCGGAAACAGTTGTTCCGTTTTGGTCAAACACCTCATTTGAAACAACGGTATATTTCTTACTCCACCCGAATCCTGCCGCGCCTGCCACATCAGAGATATTTTCTGTTCCCGATGTACCGGCGGTATTTCCCGAAACGATCGTATTAAAAATATTCAAAGTTGCATTTGCGGCTGCTGCATTCATGTAGATACCTGCTCCTGTGGCTGTTGCATGCTTAATCATATTGCCGGTAATTGTTGAGCTTATCACCGTCAGGGTTGCGTGAGCTGAAGCAGTGCCATACGCACCGACTGCTCCTCCTATGTTGGAGGCCGTATTTCCATAAACGGTGCAGTTGACGAGCATTCCGGTACCCTCGCGCAGATAAATACCGCCATAGGCCTTGCCTCCGGTTGCTGAACCGACTCCTCCGGCTCCGTTACGGTCGACGGTCGTATTATACAGGTGAAACGATGCCGCGTACACATACAGGCCGCCGGCGAAGCCACCGGCACCATTCGTGCTGATGGTTGAATTGTTGGTATACAGGAACGCGCGTTTGTTGATGAATAATGCACCGCCGTTTGCTCCGGAGTGGGTAGTTTTGTTGTTCCTGACATCGCAATCATTCAAACTGAGCACGGCATCTTCAAAGGCATAGATGGCTCCGCCGCCACTCACGGCCGTGTTATCCGTTATCATACAATGATCCAGTTCCACAACCGATTTGCCGACGATCAGACCGCCTCCGTAATTTTTGCCATATTCAATACCATTCAAGGAAACACTTCCGCTTGCTGCGGTGTTCCCGTTCTTAATGGTTAAACCCTGCAGCTGCACCTTTTCATTTTCCATCACGGGAGCAGTAACGGTCACCACATGATTAACCATATTATCCCCGTCAAGGGTGGTGAGATGGACGGAAGGATCAGAGACTGCTCCGTCAGAAGCGTTGGCCGGATAACCGCCAATGAGGGTGATATTTTGTTTGATCTCAAAGGTTTTGTCGCCGTCCTGGGTTCCGCCGGTGACCATCGTGGCCGGCTTATAGACACCTGCTGCAACATGAATGAAATCTCCCGGATCAAGACTTAGACTCAGCGCTGCATCCAGTGAGGCAGGATTTGCCCAGGAAGAACCGTCACCTTGTCCGGCTTCTTTGACATAAACATGTCTTTTTATGACCGGAGGCGGATCGCCGGCCGCCTGGGTTACGTTCAATATTTTTTCATAGTCGCCGGTTATCCAGACCGTGATTGATCCAACCCGTTCTTCTGTTGTCGGATTTTTGAGCACGTTGATCATGATCTTTGAGTCTTCCTTTGCACCTCTGAGTGTGGCATCGCTGATGGTGATCCAGTCCACATTTGATTTTACCCTCCATGGCAGGTTCGATGTCATGGTGATTTCATAAGTGCTGTCTCTTTTAGTGGCCTGGAGGTCCTCAGACCCAAATGCCAGGCTTGGATCTTCCGGGGTGAAGCTTCCCAGGTCGATTTCTTCCTCACATGCAAAAAAGGCGATCATCGCAGCAAATGAGAGAAGGGTAATACGAAGTAAATATTTTATATTTTTCATACGTCTTTCAAATTGTCGTTTAGTTGTTTGAAATGATTACGATGCCGTTAGCGACCTCTCTTTCTGAACCCCCGTTGTCACTGGGCCAGTTCCTTAGTTCAAACCTGTCGGGTGTAAAATCGGGGGTCGTGCGCACAAAGAAAGTCGTTGATCCGCCGCCGTCAAGATTCAAGGCAGTTTCCGCGCCCAGTGCAACCATACATTTGGCCAGTTCCGCATAGGTCATTCCGTTTGAGTAATGGTACCTGCGCCCGTCGATGGCCAGCATACAGACGTGCTTCTGATCAGCAGAAACGCCGATACAGGTACGGGGATTGACCGAAACATCCGTCTGGTTGATGACGGAGCCGTTTCTTACCAGCATGACGCCTCCTCCAACGGCCTCACTGATATCCTCTTTGATGCCGTCGTATACTTCTGCATCTGCGATGATCGCATCTTTATCTTTCGTGACGGCGAAGAAATTCGGGTACGAACCGGAGTACATCGAGAGTCGGTTCCCCTCTTTGTAAAGCAGTCCGTGAGGTGCGCCGGTACTGGTATTAAAGAAGGATCCGTTGACGCCGCCCCATACCTTGTGCCCTGCTGCATCTTCATAGGTGGCCTGTACAGACATTTTCTGAAGTGCTGTTGCATTCTGGTTATTTGGCGTTGAAACTTCGACCGAGATATTTGGGTTCGAAAGATCAACCTCAAAAATAAATACGTGCATGGAATAGCCGGTCATTGAAAAATAATGCATCTCAGTGGCTTGTAATCCTTCCGTAACCGTATAGGTGGAATCGGAAAAGATGGTGGCGACCAATCCGGTGTTGACCATTTTTGTTCCCACCGGTGTTTTGGGTTTTGCTTCAAATTGGATGATCCCGTCATTTTGTTCCTCACAGGAAATAAACACGAAGATCATGAACAGGAAAACCAGTTTGGTGATGATATTGAATTTGCTTTTCATGTTGATTCTTCTTTTATGGATTAACCGTTAATAGCCGGGGTTTTGTGTGAGCCTGGGATTTAACCGCAGTTCCGTTCCCGGCAGGGGGAGCAATGTCTGGAAAGCGACGATTCCCAGTTCCGAAATGGCTTTTCCTGTTCTGACCAGGTCATAGTACATAAATCCTTCGGCCAGCAGCTCTTTTTTCCGCTCGAGGAGGATGGCGTTTAAGAAAGCGTCGTCTGTTGAAGGGGACACGGGAGCCAACCCGCGATACGCTCTCAATTCATTCAGCCTTGAAAGGCCGGCAGCCCTTCCTCTGGCTTCCGCGCTGATCAGGTACATTTCGGCGAGGCGTGAAATAATCACCGGATCCCTGCTTCCCTGTCCGCCGGGATATTTGTTGATCGCGTTATTGCCTCCTGCATTGTTCAGTGAGATCGCCTTCCTGTTGTCGGTATCGTCAAACATTTCCAGAACGGCAGGAGAGGGCCTGTACAGATAACTGCCTTTGTTCGGATGGGCATAACTGTAAAAAAGGTTGCTGATCGCGATACCGGATTCTTCCGTGTTATTTTCGAAGGCAAATATGACTTCAGAATTCTGGATTTTACGGAATATTTTCCCGAACTCATCAAGACGGTACTTTCCGCTGGTGATCAGTGATTCAGCCAGG
>CAZOYZ010000119.1:6001-12064 GCA_964584045.1 uncultured Prolixibacteraceae bacterium
ATGACCCTCGCTTTGAGGGCGACAGCGGCATCACGCGATACATAGTAGTAGCCTGATGAAGTTCCCAGCAGCGAAAGAGCCACATCAAGATCTTCTTCAATGAATGCCCAGACTTCAGGCACCGGGGCGCGCTCTACCAGATCGAGGGTCTTTTCCCTTAAAATCGGCACGCCTCCCCAATGCGTGACCAGACAATAATAAATGTACGCCCGGAAATAGTGCGCCACACCGCTCACCCGGTCCCTGTCTGCGGAAGAAGGCAGTCCGTCGGTAATGCTGATCAGGTTATTTACCTGATAAAGCGCTTTGTAGTAGCCGTTCCAACTGCTTCCCACGATGCTGCTCAACGGACTCAGGAGGTTATTGATCACGTCGATAGGACTGGCGGTACTGCCTGTCAATGTTCCTCCAAGCAGGTCGTTCAGGATCCAGGCTTCCGTAGGAGGCTCGTTTTGTACGCGGTTATACATACCCATCTCCAAAGCAGGCAGGTCTTTTACCGTGACGCTTCCCGGCGCCACAGCCGAATGCGGAAAGATATCGAGTTGATCCTGACAGGAAAAGAGCACGAAGGCTATCATGAATAAGGCAACTATATTCTTCATCATTATCGTGTTATTTTAAGTTATTTCGTTAAAAGCCCACGTTTACCCCAAAACTGATGGTTCGCGGAGCAGGGATATTAAACCGGTCCATCCCGAATTTGCTGGGATCCAGATCACTGCTGACCTCGGGGTCATACGCGGAATATTTTGTCAGCAGAAAGAGATTGTCGGCCTGGCAATAGACCCTCAACGATTTCATGCTGATTTTACTCAGGATATTGTCCGGAAAATTATAGCTGAGGGTGGCTGTTTGTAAACGGATAAACGAACCATCTTCCAGGAACCGGTCCGAGTTCATCGTACTATAGCCGCTTCGTGCCGATCCGTTAACGGAACGGGGATATTTTGTCGTACTGCCGGGGCCCGTCCATCGGTTTTTCGCGGCATCCTCCAGAACGGCGGCCAGATACCCGATCCTGGCCACTGCCGTTTGCTTCCACTCTGAATACACACGATTTCCATACATGAAGCTGGCAAAAATGTCAAGCTGAAAATTCTTGTACCGGAAGCTGTTGTTCCATCCCCCGGAAAATTCTGGATTGGACGAGGCCATCAAAACACGATCGTTGTCATTAATGATGCCGTTCCCGTCCACGTCACGCCATTTCACATCACCTGCCCTTACTCCCATGTTGTATTGCTCGTTGGGGACTTCCCCGTCATACTGGTAGATGCCCTCCATCTTGAACAGGTAGAAAACGCCGATGTCTTCCCCCACCTTCAGGGCTCTGTTGGCGCCGATCGCGATCAGGTCATCACCTAACAGCGAAGTCAGCTTGTTTTTATTGGTTGATATGTTGAACTGGGAATTCCATCTTACTTTGGCCAGATTGATGTGGGTGTTCAAAGTAACTTCCACCCCCCTGTTACGCATGGAACCGATATTGCTGATGATGGATGTTGTTCCTGAAGTCGCATGCATGGGCATGTTGTAAAGAAGGTTATTCGTATTTTTCTGATAAATATCGAAAATCAGGTTGATCTTGCCTTTTTTCAGTGCGAGGTCAAAACCGGCGTTATACTGATCGGCAGTCTCCCAGGTCAGCTTACTGTTCCCAAAGCTGGTCACGCCGATCCCCACCTTATACCCATAATTGAGTCCGCCGCTCATTAACGGCAAAGAGGCGTAGTTACTGATGGATTCCTGGTTTCCTGTCTTTCCGTAACTTAACCTGAGCTTTAAGTCGGCGTCGGGAATATTGAAGAACTTTTCTTTGGTAATGTTCCATCCCACAGAGACCGATGGAAAAATGCCCCATCTGACGCCGGGAGCAAATTTGGAAGAACCGTCAGTACGGATGGTTGCATTGAACAGGTATTTGTCACGATAGTCCATGGAGACCCGCCCAAAATAGGATTCCATGGCGAATTCGGAAAGAGATCCGTCTGTATTGGCGATTTGGGCGGCAACTCCGATCACATCAAAAGCCGGTGACGGAAATCCGTTGCCGTCGATCATGGAACTGTGACTCTTTATCTTCTGGAAAGAATGGCCAACCATCGCTGAAAATCCCAGTTCTTCGAATTGGTCACTGTAATCGAGCACATGATCAAGCGTGGTATTGGAAACAAACCTGTTGTTGTCGATGATCCTTCCCACACCTAGCCCATACGGATGTTTTTCGTTGTAATACACATAATCGTAAGTATACCCCATATCCGGATAGAACGTGGATTTCAGTGACAGTTTATTATTGAAAAGTTTAATCAGGGCATAGAAACTTCCCAGGTACCGGTAATTGTCGATGTACTTTTTTTCTTCATTCAGGATCTGAAGGGGGTTGTGAAAAGCCAGATCGTCAGTTCCCCCGATATAGTAATCCCCGTTTGGCCGGTAAGGAAGGTCAAACGGACGTTTCTGAACAGCCCTCGCCAGGATCGTAGCCCCGCTGTTGGCGCCAGGCACCTGCTTGTTTTTAAAGTAACTGCCTGTGATGTTCGTTCCGACTTCCAGCCATGAGGTCATTTCATGACTCAATTTTGCAGTGAGGGTGATCTTTTCAAATTTGTTTGTTTTGATGATCCCTTCCTGGTTGCTGTATGCTAAACCGAGATAAAACTTTGTTTTTTGCGTTCCCCCCGAAAAAGAAGCGTTTGCATTGTATTGGTGTCCGACCTGCGTGATCAAGTCCAGCCAGTTCAGATCGGGGATTGTGGGATGAGGATTGGATATGTGGACCAGGTAGTCCGGATCGCCAACCTCCAGGCCATACTGCCTGTTATAGTTATCCACGCCCTCGTTGTATTGTTCGAGGTAGAGCTTCGAGTCCGCGTATTTTACTTTATTCTTATAAGGGAATTCGGAAAATCCCGTGTTTAAATTGACTCGTACTTCGGTCTTTCCCGATTTTCCCGACTTGGTCGTGATCAGCACGACGCCGTTGGTAGCCCTCGATCCGTAAATAGCGGCAGAGGCGGCATCTTTCAGGATCTCGATCGATTCAATATCGGTCAGGTTCAGTGAAGACAGCGAACTCATTGACTCGCCGAAGTCGTACAGATGCCCGTTCGAATTGGTAATCGGGATGCCATCGACCACATACAGCGGTTCATTGCTGGCGCTCAACGAGGAGGCTCCCCGGATGCTGACCCTCTCCCTGCTTCCCAGGTTACCTGATCCCTGCGACATGTTGACCCCGGCGACCCGGCCTTGCAGTAATTGAGAAGGGGACAGGGACGATACTCGTAGATTGGAGTCATCAATTTTTACGGAACTGACCGCGTTGGTGAGCAAATCCCTGCGCTGTGTGCCGTAGCCAATCGCGACCACTTCGCCGATCCCTACAGACTCTTCTTCCATGGTTACATTGATATTCACCCTCCCCGCTACCGGAACTTCCACGGTCTTCAATCCTATAAAAGAAAAAACCAACGTGGCGTGACCCGGAATTTTTGTGAGCGAGTAATTTCCGTTAGAATCAGTAACGGTTCCCTGGGTAGTATTTTTCACAAGTATCGTGACTCCCGGAAGAGGAAGGCCCGAGTGATCGCTTACTTTGCCGGAAACAGCTATTTCCTGCTGTTGTGTGATGTCCTGACCTGAAAATCCGGCTTTCTTGACCGCGATCTTGTCTCCGTCAACCACCAGTGAAAGATTTGTTTGTTTACCGATGAGGATAAGGATGTCGTCCAACGACATGCTTCTGCTTCGCAAGGTGATCGTCTCATTCACGTTCAGTACATCACCGCTGTAGAAGAACGTCAGTCCGGTTTGATTTTCTATCTCCGTCATCACTTCTTTGATCGTGGCCTGATTGAAGTCTACTTTCAACCGTGTTTGTTGTGAATACACGCTTGCTGAAAGCTGTACCGCAAAAAATAACAGGAAAAAAATTGTAAATTTCATCGTTAATAAAAGTTTTCGGGGATGATTCCTAAATAAGGAATCCCTCATTTCACATTTTTTTTTCATACATTTGAAATGTTAATAGTTACTTCTTAGTAATTTATTGAATATGAGGTGGAGGATGGTGCAACATTTTCCACCTCTTTTTTTATTTTATGGTAATGACATTTTTCGCTTCATTAAATTCATAGTTAAATTTTACAGGTGAGGTTTCTTTGATCAGACCGAGGATTCTCTCAATCGTTTCATGAGATTTGAACATTCCTGTATACCTGATCTTTTTATATTTCTCGTTCATGATCCTGATTTGTACATCGAATCTTCTTTCCAGTATTTTCCGGATCTCTTCCAGTGTCTGATCGTCGATCACGATGACCCCTTCCTTCCAGAGAATGGATTTCTGCAGGTTTGTTCCCGAGATTTCCGACCGGCCTGTTTGTACATCATACACATATTGTTCTCCCGGTTGTACACGGTACACGGATCCGTTTGCAGTGATGAGTACTTCGCCGGTATGCAGGGTCAGGCTGTTCTTCCTGTCATCCCTGTAAGTCTGCAAATTGAATGAAGTTCCTGTTACTTTTACACCGAAGGCGGGTGTTTCGATGAGAAACGGGCGGGTTTTGTCTTTTGTCACGTCGAAGAATGCTTCTCCCGTCATCACCACCTTACGGGATCCTTTCGGGAAGGCGGAAGGGTATTTAAAATGCGTGCCGGCATTTAAATCGACTTTGGTTCCGTCGGGCAGGACGACCCTGGCTTTTTCTCCGTTCGGTACGATAATTTCGCTCATCGCACCGGAGTAATCTTTCTGAATGATCCTGTCGGCGAAGAAACCTGTAAAAAGGGCTACGATCACGATCGCCGCAACTTTCAGCCAGTTGGGTATCGTGAAAGTCTTGTTCGTTTCCGGGTAAGGGTGAAAAGCAATTTTCGCCCTCAATTTATGCCAAGCCTGCAACAGATCTTCAGAAGAGGGTTGACCGGCTTGATTCGCAGCAATATATTCCTTAAATGCCAGGTAATTCTCTCCGGACGAATTGATCCAACCGATCAACTGTAATTCTTCTGTTTTGGACAGGCTACCCCTCAGGTATCCTTCAAACAGGGTAGTTTCTGTTCCGGGATTGGTATTCATAATCACATCTTCTTACAGGTTATACAATTTAAACCGGAAATACCGACCCCCTCTTCGAAAAAAAAACTAGCGGTGCAACTCTTTGATCAAATCCAGCACTGCCACGGCATAAAGGAAACGTGCGGATAAGTGAGCTTTTAATTTTTGCAGAGCCCTGATGTTGTGTTTTTCAACCGTCCGGAGCGAAACATGGAGCGTTTTTGCGATCTCTGTATTTTTCAGCCCCTCAAAACGGGACAGGCGAAAAACCTTCTGTGTCTGTTCGGGCAGGCTTTGCAGGACGGTTTCAATTTCATTCTGAATTTCACTGAATACCGTCTGGTGAAAAGGATCACTGAAAAAATCGGCATAGTAAAGTCCTTCCTCTTTGGCAGTTTCTTCCAGGTTGATGTGATAATTATCTTTAATCTGCCGATGTTTGATGTGGTTCAGGCAGGCGTTCCGGGCCAGCGTAAAAAGAAACGCCTGAAAGGTATCTTCTTCGATTTCCTTTCTTTTCATCCAAACTTTCATAAATACATCCTGGACAATATCTTCGGCCTCGTTGTGGTTGGGAATAAATTTTTTGGCGAAAGCCATCAAACGGTAAAAATACGTTTTGAAAATAAATTCAAACATTTTTTCGTCACCAAATAACGGCTTGGCCGCTTGGTGTTTGTTAGTCGGAGGTCCGTCCATCCGGGACTCGTCGGGATAATCAGGCTTCGGTACGGGAGATATAGCTTTTATGGCTCGTTTCATCTGTCTTTCATTTTGCACAATTTCATGCCGCTGCGATCTCAAGGAGTAAAGATATAAAATTTACTGTTTTGAACCAGGGTAAGGCTCTCGCGATCCCGCGACGGCGCATTTCTTTTTGATTGGGTTCTCGTATTATCTCGTACAGGCAGGTTGATGTTTCCCGGAGTACCGGTTGAAGTCAGCGGTGAAAAGTGGGATACTTGTTGTGAAGGCGGAACCCAATGCCCAGCATC
>CAZOYZ010000120.1:0-1956 GCA_964584045.1 uncultured Prolixibacteraceae bacterium
ACCATCTTTTTGGGTGCAAACATCAGGGAATAATGGCGGCGGCCTTTGGGTATTCCGTATATTTGCGGTAACAATGAATTGGAACTGAAAAAAGAGCTTAATATATCGCTTTCTCCCAAACAGGCTTCGGATGAAGCACACTACCGTCCTGTTGTCGCCGGGCTTCTTGGGATCAGCCCCGATGAGATCACGGCGATCGTTGTCAGGCGCCGGTCGGTCGATGCCCGGCAAAGGCAGATCCGGATCAATATGGGTGTCGTCGTATACGCGGGGGAAGAACCCGCGGTTGAGTATAAGGAATATGCCTACGGGCAGGTTGATCATAAACCGGAGGTCGGCATTATCGGGGCGGGGCCTGCCGGATTGTTTGCCGCGTTGAGACTCATCGAACTGGGTATCCGTCCGGTGATCTTTGAACGGGGCCGGAACGTACACGACCGGAAACGTGATATTGCCCGGATTTACAGGGAACATCTGGTTGATCCGGATTCCAACTACGGTTTTGGTGAAGGTGGTGCGGGGACTTTCTCCGATGGTAAATTATACACGCGTTCCAAAAAAAGGGGGAATGTTCAAAAGATCCTTGAAGTGTTTGTGCAGTTTGGAGCTGATCCCCAAATCCTGATCGATGCCCATCCGCATATTGGCACGGACCGGCTGCCGCGTATTATTACGAAGATAAGGGAGCAGATCATTGCGTCGGGCGGTGAAATTCACTTCAACGCCCGTGTAACCGGGCTGGAGTTGAAAAGTTCCCGGTGCACCGGTTTAATCCTCGCAGACGGCAGCCGGATTAATTTTGCCGCATTGCTTCTTGCTACCGGCCACTCGGCCCGGGATATTTACGAGATGCTTTTCAGGAGCGGCGTTAATCTTGAGGCCAAGTCCTTTGCGATGGGGGTCCGGGTGGAACACCCGCAGACGCTGATCGATACGATCCAGTATCATCAAAGTCAGAGGGGTCCCTGGCTTCCTGCCGCAACCTACTCGTTCACCGAACAGGTGAATGGAAGGGGTGTTTATTCTTTTTGTATGTGCCCGGGAGGATTTATTGTTCCTGCGGCAACCGCCCCGGGTGAGGTGGTCGTCAATGGCATGTCGCCGTCGGGGCGGAATTCTCCTTTTGCCAATGCCGGCCTTGTGGTGGAAGTCCACCCGGAGGATCTCAGAGAGTTCAGGCACAAGGGCGTTTTTGCCGGAGTTGAATTTCAAAAACAAACCGAGCAGCTTTGCTTTGAACTGAATGGTCGCAGCCAGTTTGCGCCGGCGCAAAGGCTGACCGACTTCGTGGAAGGAAAGAAGTCGGAGAGCCTGCCCGAATCGTCGTACCGGCCGGGGTTGGTCCCGGCTCTTCTTCATGATAAATTGCCAAAACGGATCGTCTCCCGTTTGCGGGAGGGAATTCTTCAGATTGACAAAAAAGCCGGGGGCTTTTATACCCGGGAGGCCGTGGCAGTCGGAGTGGAATCACGGACTTCTTCTCCGGTAAGGATTCCCAGGGATGAAAGAACGCTGGAACATATCCGGATCAAAGGTCTTTATCCCTGCGGGGAAGGAGCAGGGTATGCAGGAGGTATCGTTTCTTCGGCCATCGACGGAGAACGAAGTGCAGAAGCGCTGGCCGGGAGTTTGGGTGCGTAATGTAAATGTGTTCATTTTCCCGAAAAATTATCTTCATCTGACATGGAAATCATCCGTATCTTCTTTATCTTGGATCAAAAAAACTATGGAACGAATCGATAATAATCCGGACGAACGTACATGGGCCATGTTTTGCCATCTTGCTGTATTTGCAGGGTGTATCATCCCCTTTGGGAACATCATTGGTCCGCTTATTGTTTATTCAGTGAAAAGGCAGGAATTTCCGCTGGTAGAGGATCAGGGTAAAGAAGTGTTGAATTTTCAGATCACACTGTCGATCGCTTTGATCGTTTCCGCGATCCTCATGCTGGTGGT
>CAZOYZ010000120.1:2056-12036 GCA_964584045.1 uncultured Prolixibacteraceae bacterium
GCTTCAATGCAAAGCGCTTAAAGATTATGGCTCAAAAACCTTCAGTTCCCAAAGGAACGCGCGATTTTTCCCCACTCGAAATGTCGCGCCGGAATTATATATTCGATACCGTTAAGTCTGTTTTTCAACTGTATGGATTCCAGTGTATTGAGACGCCTGCGATGGAAAATCTGTCTACCCTGATGGGTAAATACGGGGAAGAGGGGGATAAACTTCTGTTTAAAATTCTTAATTCGGGTGATTTCATCGGCGAAATCGGGGAGAGGGATCTCCTGGAACGAAACAGTGTTCGTCTTACCAATATGATCTCGGAAAAGGGCCTGCGTTATGACCTGACCGTTCCGTTCGCCCGCTATGTGGTTCAACACAGGAATGATATTTCTTTTCCTTTTAAGCGGTATCAGATCCAGCCGGTTTGGCGTGCCGACCGGCCTCAAAAAGGGCGCTACCGGGAATTTTACCAATGTGATGCCGATATCGTGGGAAGCGATTCGCTGTTGAACGAGTTTGAACTGGTGCAGATCGTCGATGAGGTATTTCATCGGCTGAGAGTCAGGGTTATCGTAAAAATCAACAACCGTAAAATACTGGCCGGCATTGCTGAAATGATCGGTGAGAAAGACCGGCTGACCGATATCACCGTGGCCATTGATAAACTTGACAAAATTGGCCTGGAAAATGTAAATGCGGAGTTGCTGGAGAAGGGAGTTTCGGGGGATGCAGTTGCAAAGCTCAGACCCATCCTGGAATTATCAGGAACAACAGCAGAAAAGCTGGACCGGCTTGAAACGATCGTTGGCGGTTCAATGATCGGACAGAAGGGGATCCACGAGGTAAAAACCCTGTTCTCTTACGTGAATGGTGCGAATCCGGGAACAGAGGTTGAACTGGACCTGACCCTGGCGCGGGGACTGAATTACTATACCGGTGCCATTTTTGAAGTGAAGGCCAAAGACGTTCAGATTGGCAGTATCTCGGGAGGCGGGAGGTATGACGACCTTACCGGCATATTCGGGATGCCCGGCGTATCGGGAGTGGGAATTTCGTTTGGCGCCGACCGCATCTACGACGTCATGACCCAGCTTGATCTTTTCCCCGAAGAAGCGGTAACGACCACGAAGGTGCTCTTTGTCAACTTCGGTAAGGTCGAAGAAGCATGGTGCCTGCCTGTTTTGCGGCAGCTTCGTCAGGCTGGGATTCCTGCCGAGATCTATCCGGAGCCTGACAAGATCAAAAAGCAAATGATGTGGGCCGACCGCAAGCAGGTGGCCTATGTGGTGATAGCCGGAGAACAGGAGATCGCAGCGGAGAAAGTCACCCTTAAACAGATGAAGTCAGGATCACAGCAAATGGTGACGGTTAAGGAACTGGTTGACATCCTGTCGGCGGGGTCACATTGACCAATCCCTGTCCTGTATCAAACAGAAAGCCCCGTGTCTGAAAAGGACACGGGGCTTTCTGCATATGAACTTTTTTTAATAGGTGCTGATTTTCCAGAAAGAAACTGCGGATTTTTCCAGCCTGCGAGCCGGTAGTGTGATGACACCATTTGAAGCCTGAACGGTAAATTGTTCTACCTGTTCCAGGTCAATATCGCTCATCACCGGCGTTTGTCCGGCGTCAACATACTTGGCCACGTTGCTGTGTTGGCTGTCGACGAGATATCTCCTCACCGTCAGGTTACCAGTAAGGCCTTGTTTGGCAATTTTTACCTGTACATCATGGGGCAAGCTGTTGTCGGCGATATGAATATCATCCCAGTCGTAATTGTACACGATGACCCCGATCTCCTTATTACTGGCAGATGCAAGGGCTCCCACCTGATAATTCTGGTTTTGCCAGGCCGCTTTCCTGCGGGATCCGGGCATCATATTGAACATGCGATACACGTTATAGATCGGCTTGGGATAAATTTTCCCGTTAATTGAAGCGATTGATCCGATCTCCGTCCAGGTATTGGAACCATTCGGGTCGCGAAAACGGAGCGGAACCATACCGTCCACACCACTGTCGAGGGCATCAACCATGATTGCTGCCGCAAAGGCTCCGCCAACCGGACGATAGTTGTTTTTTACCCGTACTGTGTTGATCCAGTTCGAGCATCCCCATTCGGTGATCCAAATCTCCGTATTATTAAATCCTACGCTTTTCAGTTTATCATTGATCTTTTTGATCGTTGATTTGAAACGTGGATTTTTGCCACCGGAGTAATCGGGTTGCCCGTTCAGCATCTCCGCGCCGTACTGGTGAAATGAAACGCCATCGCACAGGTAGTTTTTTGCCTTACATTCTTCAATAAACTTTAAGGCCCAGTTATTGGCGTCGCTGGCCCACCACATGGTATAAACCGTCATGGCAGGGCCAATCAGTTTCACTTTCCTGGCAGGGAAGTCAGCGTTAAATCTTTTCACTGCGTCAGACCACTGCGCGTATACCTTCATCAGGCCATAGAAAGCTTTTAAATCCCCGTGCCTGTCCCATTTTCCGTCGACCGACCAAAACCCAAACCGGCCCATGATGTCCACTTCATTGGAGACCTCGATGATCCTTTCCGGCCCGTCCGGAAAACCGCCCCGGTACTCATTCACCACGTACTTCAGGAATTTGTAGGCGTAATTTTCGTAATTATTCCATTGGGTCGCATTCCACTGCCAGGCGTTCCCGCTCAGGTGAGGAGGCTTCGTCTGTCCCACTACCATATGCAACCGGAACCGGTGGTTGTGAATGTTGTCAAGATGGTCCTTTAAGCAGGCGGACCGGACAAAATTTCCGCTGGCGTCAAGTGAACATGAACGTTCGGCGTTGATGGAACGCGCTCCCCGCAGCTTAATCGCATCACCATATTCCATTTCTTCATTGAAAAGGGGCTGATTCGAATTTGCAGACAGGTTGTCGCTCAGAGACCCGGAGAAGAAATACTTCCTGACAATATCCATATCATTCCTTCCGGAGGTATTGTACGACCGGTCTGCGTCAACGATGACTGTAGGCAATTGCGATGTCGCAGATGCAAGCAGCGCATTATACTCCGTGGAAGCGGCAACAGTGGCAGGGTCATCCGGTACTATTTCTTCTTCAGCGCATGACCAGGTAAGTATAAACAGGGAGATTATCGAAAGAGATTTAATCAGAACATAACCCTTTCCAGGGAAAGGATTAACAACTCGTGTTTTTTTCATCATTTTAAAAATTAAATTAATAAATCAAGAAATTTTACAAGAGAAAGCTGACCAGTGGTAGGACACTGTTCTGCCTTTTTTATTTTTAAATAGGATACGAAACCCGGCACTAAACAATTTTGGCATCCTTTGTGTTATATATGAAAACAACTAGAGATTTT
This sequence comes from uncultured Prolixibacteraceae bacterium, assembly GCA_964584045.1. GTDB lineage: Bacteria > Bacteroidota > Bacteroidia > Bacteroidales > Prolixibacteraceae > JBCFBK01. Next base: position 5,397 of record CAZOYZ010000120.1, read on the forward strand.
TCATTAGATGTGTTGAGTAAATTTCTAAATCAAGCAATTTTACGATTGAAAGCTGGTCAGTGGTAGGACACTTACCAGCTTTTAATAATATTAATCAAGTCGTATATAAAATAAATTATACTCAAACGATCAGGATCAAAATAAAGACCCGTCGTCCTCTCGTTTCAGTTCTTCTTTGCCGGTAGATACCTTGGCAATCCCTTCCGATTAATCCTGGTAAAAGATTTTGTTCGCGGAAAACCGCTGTTCATTCATCATACAGCCTCTCTCTGCTCGTCCATTTTTAATTCATGAAAGGATTCACGGGACAAATATAGGAAAAATCAAAAACGCGCAAAGGGCTGATTAGTAATTTATAATTATACCAAATTAAGATGTGGACAATTAAATTGTACTTATGGTTAATTCTCTTTCTTGCTTTCCCTGAACTCACGGATCATCTTGAAGCGAAAATCATTTTCAACCGAGCCGATCATCACCACTTTTTTTGCCGGTAAAACTTTTAAAAATTTTTCGTTGTACTCTTTCATCAGCTCATATTCCTCACGGAACTGGTCAACCATTTCATAGCTGATTTTCCGGAATTCATCTTCGGTATAATTGCGATAGCCGTCCTGTATTTTTTTCTCCATGTCGCGGCGGGCATGATGGAATTCAAAGCGTTTTTTTTCGAACTCATTGTAAAGTGGCCAGAATTGCTGGGCTTCCTGAGGTGTCAGTTCCAGTTTTTCGGTCATAAATGAGACTTTTAAAGCCTTATATTTTTCAAAATCTTCAAATTTTCCTTTACCGGGCTGGGCAAATCCGCCGGCCATAAAAAAAAGCAAGCCTATGAGGATGGTAATCTTTTTCATATGTTTCAGGGTTTTAGTTAATAATCTCTGAATAAACTTCATAGTCATCCAGTTCCGCTGTAAGGAACGAAAAAAGTTCTTCCGATTCGGGTACTTTGGGATCTTCCCGGGAAGTTAATGCAAGATAGAACGTATTTTCATCAAGGCTTCTGTAGTCATTGAGAAGCTGTTCTTCCAGGCGAAGTTCCCGGATTTTTTTCTCAGTATGCCTGGCGGTATACCAGGGCAGGATCTTGCTGATCGGATAATATATAAGCAGGAATGCCAGCGCAAAGCTGGCTGCAAGACCAAGGACAGGCTTCATCAGCGTGATGAGTTTCTGACCACCGGAAATTTTTCTTTCGCTTTCATTGATCCTTACCTCCACGCGATCTTCCAATGTTTCAAAATATCCTTCGGGAACCCGAAACGGGTTTCCCCCCGGGAATATTGAATGATCTGTCATTTTCTCTTGCATGTGATTCATTTTTTTATTTGACTGATAAAAGAGATAAAAGTTTAAAATAATTTCTGATATTGATCTAGTCTGTTGATTTTAAATATTCTTCTATTTTCTTTACGGCGTGATGAAAGGAAGCCTTCAGTGCGCCGGACGACGTGTTCAGAATTTTTTCCATATCCTGATATTTTATGCCATCAAAGTATCTCATGTTAAAAACCAGACGTTGTTTTTCGGGCAGGCGGGCAATTGCTTCCTGTAACCTGCGCTGGATCTCATTTCCGTCAAAATAAGGATCGGTCTGGATTCTTTCGGTCAGGTAATCATTGATTTCTTCCCCTGTTCCCAGCATTTTTTTCTTTTTTTGGTTGAGAAAGGTTAATGATTCGTTGGTGGCAATGCGGTAAAGCCAGGTATAGAGGCCGGATTCGGCCCGGAAGGTGTCAATATTCCGCCAGACTTTTATAAATGTGTTTTGCAGGATGTCGTCCGCGTCGTCATGATTTAAAACAATTTTCCGGATGTGCCAGTAAAGGCGTTGTTTAAAAGTGGTCACGAGCATGCGGAAAGCATCTTTCCTGGTGCTTTCATCCTTTAGTCCCGCTATCAGCTGTTCATCATTGACCATGTACCGTTTTGTGGTTTTCTTAAAGATCGACAAATTCACACAAGGTTTAATCCATTCACAAAATTTAACCGTTATTTTTCCGTAAAAACAGGACCGGTCAAAAATAGGGAAAAAGGTTTAACTTTGCACCGCAATTTTATAAGCAAAAGAGCATGGCTTTGAAGTGTGGTATTGTAGGACTTCCGAATGTAGGTAAATCGACGCTGTTTAACTGTTTGTCGAACGCGAGGGCGCAGGCAGCCAATTTTCCGTTTTGTACCATTGAACCCAATGTGGGTATGATCACGGTACCCGATGAACGGTTGAACCGTCTTGCGGAACTTGTGCATCCCGAACGGGTGGTACCCACCACGGTTGAGATTGCCGATATTGCCGGACTGGTTCGCGGAGCCAGTAAGGGAGAAGGACTTGGGAATAAATTTTTGGGACATATTCGCGAAACCGACGCGATTATTCACGTACTCCGTTGTTTTGAAGATGAAAATGTCACACATGTTGATGTGACGATTGACCCGGTACGCGATAAAGAAACCGTCGACATTGAACTGCAACTGAAGGATCTTGAAACGGTGGAAAGCCGGATCGTGAAGGTTGAGAAACAGTCAAAGGCCGGTAGTGATCCGGAATCAAAGAAAATGTACCGCATTCTCTCTCTTTACCGGGAGGCGCTGCTGCAGGGGAAATCGGCACGAACCGTTGAACTGGAGGAAGCAGACCAAAAGCCGGCCAGAGATTTGCAGTTACTGACTAACAAGCCGATCCTGTATGTTTGTAACGTAGACGACGCTTCGGTGACTAAAGGAAACGCCTTCGTGGATGCTGTAAAGAGGGCCATTCAGGACGAAAAGGCAGAATTGCTGGTGATTGCTGCTGCCACTGAGGCGGAAATCGCTGAACTTGAAAGTTACGAGGAACGTCAGCTGTTTCTGGAAGATCTTGGGCTGAAAGAATCGGGGGTCAGTAAGCTGATCAGGCTGGCCTATAAATTGTTACAACTGGAAACCTATTTTACGGCGGGACCGAAGGAGGTGAAAGCCTGGACCTATCCGCGTGGTACCAAGGCACCCCAGGCGGCAGGCATTATTCACACGGACTTTGAAAAGGGTTTTATCCGCGCTGAGGTGATCCGGTATGAGGATTATATTCATTTCGGATCGGAACAGGCCTGCAGGGAAGCGGGTAAAATAGCAATAGAAGGAAAAGATTACATGGTGAGGGACGGTGATATTATGCATTTCCGGTTCAACGTCTGATCAAACCTCCATACCACAGGATCTGCAAAAAAATACGATAAACCGCTGCCCTTCAATATTCAATCCACCGGTAGCCACAAGCCGCTTTGTCATTCACTTCCGCGATGATGAAGAAATGTCCTTTTGAAAAAAACTTTTTTGGTTAATCTTAAAAAAATCGACATCACCACAACGGGTCCCCTCTACCTAAAAGGGGGTCACGCCGGGAAAGGGCGTCTTTTCAAGAAGCGAGCCCTTTGGGCAGAGGGTGTGTTTAAGAATTTTTTAAGTTCAAAAAGAAAATAAAAATTTGATATATTAGTCTATTTGTTAATAATTGTTTTATTTGAATGGAAATATGTCAGGAAAAATTTTTTAATTCAAACAGAATGATTATTTTTGAACAAAATTGATTAAGCATTCATATGTGTGGAATTGTAGGCGTTTTTGATTTGAAGACCGATGCACAGAAGCTGAGACAGCAGGTTCTGGAACAATCGAAAAAGGTCAGGCACCGGGGTCCGGACTGGTCGGGCATTTATTGCGGCGAAAAAGCCATTATTGCTCATGAGCGTCTGTCGATCGTCGACCCTGTATCAGGAGGGCAGCCGTTGTACAGTAAAGATAAGAGACTGATTCTCGGTGTCAATGGTGAAATTTATAATCACCGGGCCATCCGGGAAAAAACGAAAGGTAATTATGAATATCAGACCGGTTCTGATTGTGAAGTGATTCTGGCGTTATACAGGGAGAAAGGTGCTGCGTTTCTGGACGACCTGAATGGTATTTTCGCGTTTGCGTTGTATGATGAAGAGAAAGACGTTTATCTGATTGGACGCGATCACATTGGAATCATTCCACTTTACATGGGATGGGACAAAAATGGTAATTTTTATGTTGCCTCCGAGTTAAAGGCGCTCGAAGGGTATTGTTCCAGGATTCAGGAGTTCCCTCCTGCCAGTTATTTATACAGCAAAGATGGCGAGATTAAACGCTGGTGGACCCGTGATTGGATGGACTATGACCATGTCAAGGATAATACCACCCGTATTGAAGATTTAAAAAGGGCAATGGAACAGGCCGTTCATCGTCAGCTGATGTCGGATGTTCCTTATGGAGTACTTTTGTCGGGTGGTCTGGATTCGTCTGTAACTTCTGCTCTGGCAAAAAAGTTCTCGGCCAAACGCATTGAGGACGAAGACGAAAAGGAAGCGTGGTGGCCTCAGCTGCATTCATTTGTCATTGGGCTTGAAGGCTCTCCCGATTTGGCTGCGGCAAGAAAAGTGGCGGATCATATCGGTTCGATCCATCATGAAATCCATTACACGATCCAGGAAGGGCTGGATGCGATCCGGGATGTGATCTATCATATTGAAACGTACGATGTGACGACCATACGGGCTTCGACTCCCATGTACATGATGGCACGAGTCATCCGGTCAATGGGGATTAAAATGGTTCTATCGGGTGAGGGAGCCGACGAGGTTTTCGGAGGATATCTGTATTTTCATAAAGCCCCCAATCCGGAAGAGTTCCATAAGGAAACCCTGCGGAAACTGAACAAACTGAACTTATACGATTGTCTTCGCGCCAACAAGTCGCTGGCAGCCTGGGGCATAGAGGGAAGGGTGCCGTTCCTGGATAAGGAATTCCTGGATGTGGCTATGCGCCTGAACCCGAAAGATAAGATGGCAGGAAATGGTAAAATCGAAAAGTGGGTCCTCCGCAAGGCGTTTGAAGATATTCTGCCGGCGAGTGTGGCCTGGAGGCAGAAAGAGCAATTTTCGGACGGTGTAGGATACGGATGGATCGATACACTTAAAAGGGTTGCCGATGAAAAAGTCACCGATGAAATGATGAAGAATGCTCATTTCCGGTTTCCGGTTCATACTCCCATGTCGAAAGAGGAGTATCTGTACCGGTCTGTTTTCAGTGAGCATTTCCCATCCGATCAGGCGGCTGCCTGTGTACCGTCGGTACCTTCTATCGCATGCAGCACGGCTGAAGCCCTGGCATGGGATGAATCGTTCCGGAAAAATGCGGATCCTTCGGGCAGGGCAGTGAGGAGTGTCCATGAGCACGCAATCGGGGCAAAATAAAGATGACTTTATTGCCAAAATCGGTAAAAACAATGTATTTTCGCCGGAAAACCTATTGAAGCCAGTATCATGGCCTATTTCGGAGAAATTGCCTCGCTGCTGACTGCTGTTTTCTGGACAGTCACCAGTATGGCTTTTGAGTCGGCGGGTAAGAAAGTTGGTTCTCTCGCCGTCAATATGATCCGGTTGGTGATCGCTTTCGTGATTTTCTCGATCTACACATGCATCGCGCGGGGAATGTGGTTCCCTTTTGACGCCGGTGGGGAGAGGTGGATGTGGCTGATTTTGTCCGGACTGGTAGGATTCGTCATCGGAGATCTTTTCCTTTTTCAGGCCTATGTGGTGATCGGTGCGAGGATTTCCATGCTGATTATGGCCATGACCCCGCCCTTTACCGCTTTTATTTCCTGGTTTATTTTGGGAGAAGTCCTCTCTGTTATGAATTGGGTCGGGATGATGGTGACCTTGATGGGGATCAGCATGGTCGTGTTGAAGCGGGAAAACAGAGCGCTAAACGGGGGTAACCTGATCCGGCGCCGCCTTAAGGCATCCTATTCCCTGAAAGGGATCTTCCTGGCCTTGGGAGGAGCGCTTGGGCAAGCGACGGGCCTGGTTCTGAGTAAAAAAGGAATGGGTGATTATGATGCGTTTGCGGCATCTCAAATCAGGGTTTTGACAGGGATCGTGGGATTTGCCATTCTTTTGTTTTTTTTAAAGCGATATCACCGGGTATGGGATGCATTGAAGAACGCTGAAGCCATGAAGCGAATCACACTCGGCTCATTTTTTGGCCCCTTCCTGGGTGTCGCCTTTTCACTCCTGGCGATCCAGCATACCAAAGCCGGGATTGCTGCAACACTCATGTCGATCGTTCCGGTTCTGATCATTCCCCCGGCGGTCCTCATTTTCAAAGAAAAGGTGAATTGGAAAGAGATCATGGGAGCTGTCGTCACGGTTCTTGGCGTGGTGATATTCTTTCTTTAAGCTTCTGTTTCCCTGGTCTTCCGGATTACCGTTCGTTCCCCGTAACTTCTTCCGTACTGATCCTGCGGCCGGATCTTACCGATGTTAGTTTCAGCAGGTAATATCCGGCTATCCCAGAGATGAGCGATCCGATCAGAATCCCTATTTTCGAGGCGTCAATCATGGCCTGATTCTCAAATGCCAGGTTGGTGATAAACAGGGACATGGTAAAACCGACCCCTCCGATCACTGCCACAGAGATCAGTTGCGCAAAATCCGTGTGTTGCGGGAGGCTTGATAATTTTAATTTAACAAAGATCCAGGAAAAGAGACTGATACCAATCGTATTGCCAAAAATTAAACTGGCAGCATCAAAGGCATCGGTAATAAACCTCATGTCTTAAATTTTAGTAATTATTTCAGGT
>CAZOYZ010000121.1:0-11973 GCA_964584045.1 uncultured Prolixibacteraceae bacterium
CCGAAATCAAGATCCTCGAACGCCTGAAAGCCTGGTGGGGCAAACGGTACTAAAGGTACTAAAGAGTTACGTACAGGAAATTTCAGGCGATCCGCTACGAAAACTTTCACTTGACCGTTAGCTGCACTTATGCCTATGCCAACACACCGTATGCGGTAACCAGTATCACAGGAGCGCAGAATATTTCACCGACACTGCAGGATATCGACTACTATTCCTTTGAGAAGGTCAAAAAGATCACCGAAGGAACAAAAACGGCTGATTTTGTTTACAATGCCGATCAGCAGCGCATCCGCATGATTAAAACTTAACTAAAAACATATCGATACGGGTTCAATGAAGAAAAAAACGGAAAACTTTCTATTTATAGTGCTCATACAAGTTTAAGAATTCATCCGGGTCCAAATCTAAATCTTCACGAATAATCTTACGCATCAATCCCTTGGGAAGATCTTCGTTTTTGTGTACCGGGACCGTAGTAACCCTTCCATCGGGATGTCTGAGGCGATGGTGGGACCCATTAACACGCACAACAATAAAACCAAGTGTTTGCAAGAACTTGATAAAATCTTTACCGGAAATAACAGGCAGTTGGGGCATAACTTGTATTTTAAACCGCTGCACTTTTTATCGAAACCTGCATCTCCCTAAAGCCTATAAAACGGTTAATCTCAGGAGCCTTTTCTTTCTCCTCATCGATACACATGTCAATAACTTCCCTGATGTTTACCAAAGCTTCATCAATCGTTTTTCCATATGAATGGCAACCTTTGAAAACAGGGCAACTGACGATGAAAATATTATCTTCGTCTTGCTCTACAAGAATAGGAAGGTGTAATATTTTGTTTTTTGTTTCCATTGTAATCCTACTAAACAGTCATTAATCTTATTTGTGTTTTAGATCTGAATGACAAGATAAAGATAACAAAAAATATCAACGCCGTATCAATGAAGTGTCTTCATGCTTTTAAAGGAATCGGATTAAGTTAAAATTATTTGGTAGCTTTATCTCCGGTTAGAGCAAAACGGGATGCGGGAATCACTGAACAGCGAAACAACAAGCCTGCTGGCCAAAAGAATCAGAAAAGGGGATATCAGGGCCTTTGATGTCCTCTATCATACCTATAGCCAAAAGCTGTACGGGTTTGCCTTTTCCATGTTAAAGAACCATGAGGATGCCAAAGAGGTTGTTCAGGAGACCTTTTTTAAGATCTGGGAAAAACGCGACCGCATCGATCCGTCGGGTTCCATTCAGGCTTTCCTCTTTTCAGTTTCTTATCATACCACCATCGATTTGCTGCGGCAAAGACTCAGGAACGATCAGTACCGGATCTATCTGCAGAACCGGTTGCCGGAACAGGAGCACAGCTCGGAGGAAGATCCGGCTTATTACCAAGAATTGGTCCGGATCGTCGATGAAACAGTCCGCGACCTCCCTGAACAACGCAGAAAGATCTACTTGCTCAGCCGGGAAGAAGGATTGAGTCACCGGGAAATTGCCGAAAAATTGAATATTTCCGTAAAAACCGTCGAAAATCAGATCAATCTGGCCTTAAAAGCCATCAGGAAGCAACTGGATGCGGACGATCTGCTTTACCTGCTTTTCTTAGCTGTTTTCCTTTAATAGATCTCCTGAAATCATTCTTGTACAATCAGGAGTCTCTGGCGCAAATGGAAAGATTTCTGCTTCAGGAATAAAACTTTTCAGAAAAAATCCGGTTTCCTCTTTGGGGGGTACCAGGTCTTTTCCCGTATAACTGCAAAGGACCGGAATTTTATAGAGTTTGAACAAAAAACGAATATGAAAAAAGATGCTGCGGTACTCATACTAAAATACCTGGAAAACAAATGTAGCCGGGATGACCTCGAAGCGATCATTGGCTTGATCGGAAGGGATAACGAAGGAGAGCTTCAGACCCTCCTCTATGAATTCTGGAAAAACACGCCGTCTTTCCGGCACCGGATCGCCGAAGAGGAACTGAATCAAATCCTCGATTCGGTCCACCACCGGATCAACCTGCATGAACGGAACGGGAAATCTGTGGTCAAAAGACTCACGTACTACGCAATCCGGGTTGCGGCGGCACTGTTTGTCCCTTTGCTTATTGCAGGCATCTGGATCTTGATAAACAATGATGCCTATCATCACGGAGACACTTTTATTACGCTCGAAACCCGGCCCGGGTCAACATTGAAAACAGTTCTGCCCGACGGAACCGAAGTATGGCAAAATGCGGGAACGACGTTGCGGTACCCTGCAAAGTTTACCAGGCAACACCGCCAGGTCATTCTGGCCGGCGAGGCTTATTTTCATGTTTCATCCGACATAAAAAATCCCTTTTATGTTAAAACAACCGACGGGACCATCAAAGTGACCGGAACAAAATTCAACGTTACGGCATTCCCCGACGACAATTTTTCGTCGGTTGTGCTCGAAGAAGGGAAAGTATCCTACATTCCCGCCGGCAAAGAAAAACCGGTCATGCTTTTGCCCCGGGAACAGATCATTTACAGGAAAGGCTCAGGAAAGCTCATCAGACAAAAAACCGACGTGGAAAAGTATACATCCTGGACCAAAGGCAAACTGATCTTCAGGGACGATCCGCTCTCAGAGATCCTTGTCCGGCTGCAAAGATGGTTCAATGCGGAGATCATCCTGTCCGATCCCGAGAAAAGGATTGGGTCGCTGACCTTCACGATGACCGTTAAAAACGAGACACTTCCGCAGGTTCTTGAATACCTTTCACAGGCTGCCAATCTTTCTTTTAGCCGACAGCATGCGGGCAGTGGTCCAGGCAGTGGTCCGGAAAAAACGAAATACATCCTGTCTGTCCAAACAACCCATAAATGATGATGCCTATGTAATACTCCAAAACGCGCAAAAGGGGAAGATGCGGTAACATCCTCCCCTGAGGTCCGGTCAAATAACAATCTTCTCTCAAAAAATTGTCAAACACAAACCATTTCAAAATTATGGAAAAAATTCGTAAAAGGTTTGGCCCGGGGCCATATTATGCCCAGGTCAAAAAAATTGTAAGGCTTATGAAATTAACATTCCTGTTTGTCATGCTCATCATCGGCCAGGTGTTGGCCATTGATTCTTATTCCCAGGAAACGCGGCTGTCCCTGAATATGAAGAATACGACCGTCAGGGAAGTACTGCTTCACATTGAAAAAAACAGTGAGTTTTTCTTTCTCTACAGTAACAAGTTAATTGATGTAGACCGTCAGCTCAGCCTGAACCTGACCAATAAAAAGATCCATGAGGTCCTGGACGAAATTTTCAGGGACATGGATGTAAAATATGATATTAAAGACCGGCAGGTTATTTTAAGCCCGGTATCTGACGCGAAAAGCACATCGGTATTTACTGCCCAGCAGGCCGTATCGGTAAGAGGAAAAGTAACGGACCAGTCGGGCATGACGTTGCCGGGAGTGACCGTAGCCGTGAAGGCGACTTCAACCGGAACGATCACCGATATGGACGGGAATTACCTGCTCCGTGACATTCCGGGCAATGCGGTGCTGCAATTCTCTTTTGTCGGAATGAAAACCGAGGAAACAGCCGTCGACTACAGAAGTGAGATCAACATCACGTTACAGGAAGAAACTGTCGGCCTTGAAGAAGTCGTTGCGATCGGCTACGGAACGCAACGGAAGAGGGATCTCACCGGAGCCGTCGGCTCCGTCAGGTCGGAAAACATAGCCCTTACCAATCCGACCCTGCCGGCAAAAGCCCTCCAGGGACAGGTTGCCGGGGTCAACGTGAACAAGATCAATTCACGCCCCGGGTCCGATTATACGATGGATATCCGCGGCGTGCACTCCATCAGCTTCAGCAGTGAACCGTTGGTTGTCATTGACGGCGTGATGGGTGGAAAGCTCAATACGCTTAACCCGAGCGATATTGAAACCATGGACGTATTGAAAGACGCCTCCGCAACAGCCATCTACGGAGCCCGCGGAGCCAACGGCGTCATCATTATTACGACGAAAAAAGGGAAAGCCGGCAAAACTAAAGTGACCTACGATGGCTATGTGGGTATAAAAATGCCTGCCAATTTGCCGGACATGATGACCGCACAGGAGTTTTATCATGCTTACAATGACGTCGTGAAAGCGGAAAAACCGAATGCGAATCCGGTGTGGACAGCTACCGAACTGGCCAATGTCGAAGCCGGACGAAGCGTGGATTGGGTCGACCAGGTAACCGATCCCTCTGTGCAGACCAGTCACGTAGTCGCCCTTTCGGGAGGAAATGAAAATACCACGCATTATTTTTCGGCCGGCTATTTAAATGAAAAGGGGAATCTCCTGTACACAGGTTACGAACGCTTTAACCTGAAGGCATCGATCGACAGTAAGCTAAACAAAGTCGTAAAAGCCGGCTTTACTTCTTATTACACCTACAGTATCCTGAATCTGGGATCGAACGAGACTTTGCGCGGGGCATACCGCGTACGTCCTACCGGCTCGATTTACTACAAAGATCTGGTAAATCCTTCAGAAACCAACGATAAAGACGTGAATGGGTATGCGTTCTGGATGGGCATTAAAGACACCCAGATCCAAAACCCGATCCTGGAAGTACAAAAAACTAATTTTCAGGACGAGACCCGCGTATCCAGCTTCCTGGGGAACGGCTATGTGGAACTGACCCCTTTGAAGGGGTTGTCTTTCAAATCATCGCTTTCCGCGTCTGTTTACAACAGCCGCAGGGGGGAATTCCGCGGCGCAGACTCCAAAAGCCGGCTGAACAAACTCCCGGTTGCCAGTAACGCCTTCAACATGAACGGCTCCTACACCTGGGATAACATACTCAATTACAAACTAAAAACAGGGTTGAATGACCTTACTGTCACGGCCGCCCAAAGCGCGCTGAAAGAACGGTTCGAGACCTCCGCAACGTCGGTCGAAAATCTACCCTATAATTCCGGTTGGTACGCGTTAAACACCGCACCCATTATCAATGGCGTGAGCAGCAGCCTGATTGAACGCTCCATCTTATCGTTCATGGGCCGGATCAATTACATGTTCAACGATAAATACATGATGACGCTCACCGGGCGTTACGACGGGTCTTCCGTACTGGCAGAGGGAAATAAATGGGCCTTCTTCCCGTCAGCAGCTTTGGCGTGGAGAGCCGGCGACGAAGCCTTCATCAAAAACCTGAACCTGTTCTCGGACCTGAAGATCCGTTTAAGCTACGGAGAAGTAGGCAATGACGTAGTTTCGCCATACAGCACCCAGGCTTATTTAACACAAACCGCGTATGATTTCGACGGGAAAGCGGCCTTTGGTTATGCCCCGAATAACATTGGAAATGCCAATCTGAAATGGGAAACCAGCTCCGAGGTCAATTTTGGAGTGAACATGGGATTCCTGAAAAACAGGGTCCTGATCGACCTCGAATTATACGAGAAAACCACGAATGATCTGATCCAGAATGTGGGCATCCCGGCATCTTTGGGCTTTAAAACCGTGACGGCCAATGTGGGAAAACTGGTAAACCGCGGTATTGAAATGACGTTGAACACAGTCAATTTTCAGCGCGCAAATTTCAAATGGACGACTAACCTGAATTTCTCGTCCAATCATAATGAAATCCTGGAGCTATACGGAGGAACAGTGACCCGGGATATTCAAAACTCCCTGTTTGTCGGCGAGTCCCTGAAATCCAATTATTACTATAAGTTTGCGGGCATCTGGCAGTCAGACGAAGCCGATGAGGCAACCAAATACGGACAAGTTCCCGGGTCGGTGAAAGTGGTGGACCGTGTGCCCGACGGAAAAATTTCGTCTTCTGCCGACGCCGACGACCGGATGATACTGGGCGATGAGTTGCCTGACTGGATCGCCGGCATTACCAATACTTTTAATTACAGGAACTGGGATCTTTCCTTTTTCATTTATACCCGGCAGGGCGTACAATTTAGAAATGCCATGTTGTCGGGCACTTTCGGCGAACTGGGCAGCAGCCGTTACAACCGGCTGAACCTGAATTACTGGACCGCGGAAAATCCGACCAACGACTATTTCGGGGTATGGCAGTCGAACCCTTACCGCCAGGCCATTCAATATAAAGATGCCAGTTTCTGGAGACTCTCGAATGTGACACTGGGCTATACCCTCCCGCGTGATATGCTGGACCGGGTAAAAATAAGCCATCTCCGTTTCTATATTCAGGCCAACAATCCGCTGGTGATCACGAAAGAAGATAATATCTGGATGGACCCGGAATTCAACTCGGGAACGTATCAGGACGATGTCCCCTTTGCCACCTATCTGTTTGGTGTTAATCTGTCATTTTAATCAACCTCATCTAAAAGAGTTTACTATGAAAAACAAGATAACCAAATTCCTGCTCGCTTTGGCCGTTTTGTGCCAGGCCGGCTGCAAAGATTTTCTCAAGGAAGAATCGGTTTCGGACGTGACGACCGACTCGTATATTGTCAATGAAAGCGGATTTGAGGATCTGATCAAATCCTGCTATTCGCTCATTCGCGATATGGCCTCAGCAAAAGACCGGGCCAACATAGCTCTTTCCGGTACCGATATCTTCACGCAGAAAGGATGGGATAATCCTGCTGTCACCCAGGCGTCAGCGCTGGACATGTACGACGTCAATCTGAACTCGTCATTAGGTGACCTGTCCGGATTCTGGGATGTTCTGTACCGCGAGATCGGACGTTGCAACACGGCTATTGACCGCGCAGAAAACATTGCCTATACCGATGAAGCAAAAAAAACAGCCCGGGTGGGCGAAGCCAAATTCCTGCGGGCCTTGAGTTATTTCTACCTGGTTCAGACCTGGGGCGATGTGCCGATGCCGCTGACTGAAACCGTCACGCCCGACAAAGGTGTGGTCAGGGTACCCGCAGCAGACGTTTACACTCAAATCTTAAAGGACCTGACCGAAGCGGAGGCCGGTTTGCCGGTCACGGCCACCGACTACGGACGTGTTACCAAAGGCGCGGCCCATTTCCTGCTGGCAAAAGTTTATCTCACCAGAGGCTGGAATTACAACAACTCGCTCGGTGGCAGCGTAAACGATTTTAAGAGCGCCCTGACTTATGCCGACAAGGTGATTGCAGCCTATCCGCTGGCCGCGCAGTACCCGACGCTCTTTCCCAAAAGGGATGAGAATCCTTTAAAACAATACACAGGCGCACAAAATGACAAGAATACGGAAGTGGTGTTCGCTGTTCAATACAGCTCCGACGTGTTGACCTACGTGAATGAAGTGGCTTCAGAGCCGGGGAATTCGTATCATTCCATTTTTGGCGGGAGCGGCGAACACTTCCCCGGTAACCTCGGAAGGACCAGCGACTACAACCGCCATCTGGACCAGGTCGTCACCGCACCGGCTATGTTCCGGCTTTTCGACCCGCAAAATGACAGCAGGTATAAACATAACTTTGTCGACGCGCAGTATGCCCTCAAAGACGCACCCAACTATGGGTATAGCCTCACCGATCCAAACCTGAAGATCAGCTATGTAAAAGGCGATACGGTTGTGTATTTCCCTCCCTGGAACGAAGCGGTGCCACTGAGCAAAAAAGGGATCGACATCGGGGGAACAAAGAAATACACGGTGATCACCATTGATCAGTATGGCGCGCCGCAAACATCCAGGCTGAACGGCCAGACACCGTTGATGTGGAAATTCTGGCAACCGGGCATTCAGTACGGCGACGGATTCGGGACATTCGATTTTGCCCTGTTCCGTTCGGCCGAAGCCTACCTGATAGCAGCCGAAGCGATCGTAAAAGGAGCGACCGGCGGCGTTCTGGGCGGAGCCGACATGTATTACAACAAAGTACTCGACCGCGCGGTGGGCGAAGGAACCGACCCGATGTGCGCCAAATACCCGGAAGACATCAACTCGACGGAAGCGGTTTCATACAGGGCCACGCCCTCCAACATCTCGGTCGATCTCATCCTCGATGAAAGCGCCCGTGAGTTAATGGGTGAATTTAACCGCTGGTGGGACTTAAAACGCACCGGCAAACTGATTGAACGGGCAAAGAAGATGAATCCCTGGACGAAAAAAAGCAATAAAATCGCCGAATATCACCTTGTCCGTCCAATACCTCAGTATGAGATCGATACTTCGTCGCCTGCGATTTCGCAGAACGACGGGTATTAGGAATCTTAAATCGTTAATCTCCCGGAATCCGGACACCGGATTCCGGTCTTCTGTTTACCATCTGCGTAAATCATAATGATTCACAGCCATCTAAGTTAAAATAACCACTATTCATCCGGATTATGCCACATTTATTGATTCAGCTCACATTATGGTCGGCAATGACCTTCTTTATGCTGCCGGTGCAGGCAAAAGATCAGCAAAAAATCTACAATATCAGTTCCTTCGGTGCCAAAGGTGACGGGATCACCTTAAACACTTCCGCCATTCAAAAGGCCATTGATACTGCCTCCGCAGCGGGCGGCGGAACTGTTCTTATCCCCGGCGGCCGCTTTGTTTCCGGCTGCATTGAACTCAAAACGGGTGTCACGCTATCGCTGGACTTCCATGCCGAACTGATCGGGAGCACCAGCCCTTTCGATTACCTGCAGGACGGCGAATTGTTTCATTTTATCCACGCCGAAAATGCTTCCAATGTAGCCATAACCGGTGAAGGGACCATCGATGGACGCGGGCGCAAACTGGCCCTGACCATCGACAGCCTGTTCTTCGCCGGCAAATGGGACGAACCGGACTATAACTACCGGCGGCACCGCCCGGAAAGAAGACCCAAACTACTCAACCTGGTCATGTGCCGGAACATCCTGATCCGGGGGGTCACGGCGAAGAACTCCGCAAGCTGGGTCCTGAACTTCGACCGCTGTTCCAACATGACCATCGATCAGGTTACCGTTGAAAGCGATGACTACTGGAACAACGATGGCATGGACATCGGCGACTGCAGGAATGTCAGGATAACCAACTGCTTTGTGAATTCGGCCGACGACGGCATCTGCCTGAAATCGCATCACCGGGGCTCCCTTAACGACAGCATCTATATTGCCGGCTGCACCGTGCGCTCAAGCGCCAGCGCGCTGAAATTCGGAACAGCATCCCACGGCGGGTTCAAAAATGTAAAGATTGAGAATATTTATATTTACGATACGTTCCGTTCGGCCATTGCCCTTGAATCGGTCGATGGCGGTGTCCTTGAAAATATCGATATCTCCGATATTACCGCGAACAACACCGGGAATGCCATCTTTATCAAACTGGGACACCGGAACGCAGACGGTCCGGTAGGGTCATTGAAAAACATCTGCATCAAAAATGTGGTTGTACAGGTGCCTTTCGACAATCCCGACCTGAATTATGAGATCCGCGGCCCTGAACGGACATTTTTCCACAATGTTTTTCCGGCTTCCATTACGGGGATCCCCGGCCATTACGTGGAAAATGTCAAACTCGAAAATATCCGGATCATTTATCCCGGAAGGGCCAACAACGGCTATGCCCACATTCCCCTGCACCGGCTGAAAGATGTTCCTGAAAGCGAATCGGAATACCCGGAGTTTTCCATGTTCGGCGAACTTCCGTCCTGGGGGTTCTATGTCCGCCATGTCAAAGGATTGAGCATGAAAAACATTGATCTGAAGGTGCTGGAAGAAGATTTCAGACCTGCTTTTGTTTTTGACGACGTTTCAGGGCTGAAGCTGGAAAAGGTCACGATCACTCCTGTCCATCAAAATAATCAGATCATTTTAAGGCAGGTAAGTGATCATTCCTTCGACAAGATCCGGATCGAAGGCAGTCCAGGCAAAGGGATACAAACAGTGGAGTAGATCACCTGACTTCCCTGAAAACAGAAAAAGTAACCCAAATGATCAGCTGTAAACCTTCGAAAGAAGTAGCCATTATTCAAACAGGATATCATGATGAAGCTGTTTAGTCTGCTGTTAATTTCTTTTATTCCGTTACCGGAGGCGGGCGATCAACCCAACAAGGACTTTTTTGAAAAAGAAAATACACGGCCATTCCCCGAATCGGTCCATCCCCGGTACCTGGAAATACCGGTGCCCTCAGGAGGTATTGAAGTGCGCCAAAATCCTCCTGTGCTTCGCTGGCCCCGGACAAAAGGGAAAAATGTCGGGTATGAAGTGATGCTTTCACAGGATTCCCTCTTCCGGGACCCCCATACCGTGATCACTTCAAAAACGGCCATGCCCGTTTATAATCCGCACCGGAAACTGAACACAGGGGTCTGGTACTGGAAATACCGGAAAGAGGGGGAAGCATTTTCCGGCACGCAAAAATTCACCGTCCCGTCCCTTACCGCAGAGATTGTCTCTCCCCCGGCTGCACGGTTCCTTGGCTCTGTCCCGGCAGGCCATCCCCGGGTACTTTTTCAAAAAGACGAAGCCGCGCGATTCAGGAGTTTCAGGGACGACCCGGACGCCCGGGCTATTCTTTCGGAAGCAGAAGAATGCCTCAGTTTGCCACTTCCTGCCGAAAAAAATGCGTATTCCGGCAAAAAGGCCGATCATCCTGACCAACAACGAAAATTCAACCTGGATGCCAGCCAGGATGCATCCAGCGAGGCTTATGAAAACATTCTGAGCCTGACCCAGGCTTTTGCGCTGACCGGCAACTCCCGTTTTGCCGACAAGGCCATTGCGGTTGGCCTGGAGGTCAGTTCCTGGGACCCGGAGGGGGTCACCCGCTTGTCCGATTTTGGC
The DNA here is from genome assembly GCA_964584045.1 of uncultured Prolixibacteraceae bacterium. Classification (GTDB taxonomy): domain Bacteria; phylum Bacteroidota; class Bacteroidia; order Bacteroidales; family Prolixibacteraceae; genus JBCFBK01. Next base: position 10,705 of record CAZOYZ010000121.1, read on the forward strand.
GATGCCCGCTGCATGCTGGGAATGGCACTGGTTTATGACACCTTTTATGACCAGCTCACAACCGGACGGAAGAAGAAACTCATGCAGGCAGTCACTGCAAGGGCTGCCAACTTCTACGAGTCATGGGTCAACGACATTGAATCAAAAGTATTAAGCGGACATGTCTGGCAGCATATTCTCCATTATTTTTTTCAAACCGCCATAGCCTTATATGGAGAAGAACCTGCCGCGGCCGACTGGCTTGCATACGCCTATGAGCTTTTTCTTGCCCGGGCACCAGTGTTGGGAGCCTTTGACGGCGGCTGGGCGGAAGGGGTTTCCTACTTCCGGATGAACATGGAAACCATGACCGACATCCCGCTCTTCATCAAGAAATTCACCGGCTTCGATTTCATCAACGCCCATCCCTGGTATACCGGGAACATCAAATGGATGATCTGTCATATTCCTCCCGGTTCTTCGGCCGACGGCTTTAGTGACAATACGGAGGAAGTGCATTCGCCGGGAGACGCGTACATCGCTTACGCCGAAGAAATGGCCAAACTCACCGGTAGTCCGCTGGCCGCCTGGTACGCGCGGGAATGCCGGAAACACGAAAACCCCGATCTGTCAAAGACTCCGTTGCTCCGGTGGATCCGCCTGACAAAAACAAGAACACTTCCGTTTCCCGAGGCAGATCAAAAACCGGAATTGCCCGGGGGAGCTTTCTTTCAGGATATCGGACTGGCAGCCGTTCACTCTGATCCGGAGCACACCTCCCGGGACCTTATGATCGCTTTCAAGTCAAGTCCGCTGGGTTCTTACGGCCACATGCTGTGTGATCAGAACACGTTTAATATTTTATATGGCGGTGAAAGAATTTTCTTCCATACCGGGTACAAAGTAACCATGGACGATCCGCACCGCACCGGATGGTACCGCACGACCAAAAGCCAGAACGGGATCCTCATAGACGGCACGGGCCAGGCCTACAGCAACGACGCCTATGGGTGGATCGCCCGGTTTATGCAGGGTGAAGAAATCGCTTATATGAAGGGAGACGCGACCAATGCCTATAGGGATGAAAAAACCGGTGAGCCCGCGGCAAAAAAGGTGATCCGCCACCTGCTGTTGCTGAAACCGGACCTGATCGTGCTCTATGACGAGCTGGAGTCAGACCGCGAAGTATATTGGGACTGGATGATACACAGCATGAAAGAAATGAAAACAGATCCCGGGAACGGCTTTTTTTCCGTTTCACTGCCACAGGTGACGGGAGCCGGAAAAATT